>JAURMJ010000417.1 GCA_030830765.1 Quisquiliibacterium sp. | reverse complement strand
TATGTTCCCGCGATCATCGGGTTGCTGTCACTCGCAGGGATTGCCTTTGTTCTGGCCAATTACGACACCAACGTCAAGAACATCACGTCCGAGGAGAGTGCGCGCGGCATCCTGCTTGGAGGAATTGCCGTCGCCAGCCTGGTCGTGGCATTGATCTGGAGTACTTTGCGCACCTTGCGCATTGGAAACACCCTGCGCGAAGTCATGGTCGAAACCGCCAAGACCACCTCCTTGGTTTTCATCATCCTGATGGGCGCGGCACTGCTCACCGCGGCATTCCGCGCCTTCGGTGGCGAAGACTACGTCCGTGATTATCTGACCTCGCTGCCCGGTGGATTCTGGAGCCAGTTCATCATCGTGATGGCGGTGATTTTCTTCCTTGGCTTTTTCCTTGATTTCATCGAGATTGCGGTTGTTGTTGTGCCGATTGTGGCGCCTATTCTGCTGGCGGATCCAGAGGCCAACATCACTGCGGTATGGCTTGGGGTGATGATCGGTCTGAACATTCAGACATCCTTTCTCACTCCGCCGTTTGGCTTTGCGCTGTTTTACCTTCGTGGCGTGGCGCCGCCCAGCGTCAAGACGGTCGACATCTACAAGGGCGTGGTGCCGTTTATTCTGCTGCAGTTGTGCGGTCTCGCAATCGTTGGCAACTATCCCGCGTTAGTCAACTATCTGCCCTACCGTTCCTCATTCCTTTCAGAGACTGCGCCACCGCCTCGGAACCCGAAGCTGCAATACTGCCTTGAGGAATACCTGACTGGCGAGTACGTCAGCAGGGGGCCTGAACTCAAGTCGGCTATCGCTGCAGCTCGCGGCCTGGATCTGAGCTATCTGCCCAAGCCGCTGGCCAACAGCACCACGAAGGCATTGAACAACGCTGAGCAAGCGATGGGTTTGTTAGCTGAAGCGAATGCGGCCGCCGGCGTGGTTAACGCTGCCGCGCCTGGATTCAAGCCGCTGCATTCCCAGGTTCGCGACATTCAAAAGCGCGCGCGTGACGTTAAGGAAAAGATCGCAGAGCTGGAAACTCATGTCGGTCAGTTACGTGGCGACGATATCGAGCGCCGGCGCCAGGCCTTGGAGGCGCAGATCTCGGCTCATCGCGAAGAGGTCAAGGCGATTGAGGCGACGATTCCTGCCGAGTGGGCAAAGGCACGTACGGACTTCAATGCATTGCAACGCGCTGAACGCATGGCGCAGGCCAAGTATCGACGCACTGCCGATCAAGCGTATGAACCCATTACTGAGTTGCAGAAGGTCCTGGCGGCGTCGTCTGGACTGGCGCCCCTGAAGGACAAGCTGTTGGCCTTGCGTGGACAGGTTGAGGGATCCGAGCCGGAGGCAATGCTCAATCCGCTCAGTGAGCTCGGTAAGGAGTTTACTAAGCTCGAGGGCACCTCAGACATTCGGTCGATGGTCTCCAACGCGCGAAGCGCGCTGCGAGGAAGAAAACCGGATAAGGAGGCCGCTGTAAAGTTGCTCGATAGCGCGATTGCGGCTGTCGATGCTCAGCTTGTTTGGCGTAACCGTGCTTCGCAGGAACTGGCACCTGGTATCAGTGCCTACGAGGCAGCTATTCGCGACACCATTGGCGCGCGATTGCAGCCCAACATGACGCGTCAGCAAGCCTTGGCAGTGGCTGCCTGCGAGGCTAACCACCGCGATATTTCGTTGGGTTTCTAACGGGCTTTGTGGGCCGGCCTGTCCTGGCCGCCCACTGGAAAGCTGATGAACCGTTTCCGGTCGCCCGGAGACGGTCAATAAAAAAAGGGATAGCAAAAGCTAACCCCTTATGTTTTTTGGCGCGCCCGGCAGGATTCGAACCCACGACCCCCTGGTTCGTAGCCAGGTACTCTATCCAACTGAGCTACGGGCGCGCAGACAGAGCACGCGAATATAGCATGAATTTTTTTAAGTGCAATTCACGGACCTTGGATTGAACCGGGATCCGGCAGGCGCATCGGCAGAGTGCTCGTTTTCGGTACGAGATGGTCAGCGTAAGATACCATAATACGAAAACAAATTGCACACGACGAAAAATTTTCTTGTGCTGCACATACGCGTCTTCTAGAATTCCGCAATAAGTACCAATCTATTTTTTCCGATCACGACTGCAGGAGACTCGCATGTCAGCGGTACCTCACCAACTTTCGGCGGCCAATGACCCCAGCGATATCGATCCGTTGGAAACCCAGGAATGGCTTGAGGCTCTAGAAGCTGTCATTGATCGGGAAGGTCCCGAACGCGCACACTTTCTCCTCGAGACAATGGTCGAGAAAGCTCGCCGCTCAGGGGCCTACATTCCTTTTTCGCCTCACACGGCCTACGTCAACACAATTCCTGCTCACCTTGAGGAAACCTCGCCTGGCAACCCTGAGTACGAGGAGCGGATTCGCTCATACGTGCGCTGGAACGCGATGGCGATGGTAGTTCGTGCCAATCGCCAGAATCCGGCTGATGGCGGTGATCTGGGTGGGCATATCGCATCCTTCGCCTCGAGCGCAACGATGATCGGCGCCGGAATGAACCACTTCTGGCATGCGCCTCATGAGGGGCATGGCGGCGATCTGGTTTATTTCCAAGGGCATTCGGCCCCGGGTATCTATGGCCGGGCCTTTCTAGAGGGGCGCTTCGACGAGGCCAGGCTCGACCGGTTCCGTCAGGAAGTGGATGGCGAGGGGTTATCGTCCTATCCGCATCCGAAGCTGATGCCGGATTTCTGGCAGTTTCCGACGGTCTCGATGGGCCTTGGACCGTTGATGGCCATCTATCAGGCTCGCTTTCTGAAGTATCTGCATGCGCGCGGCATCGCCGATACCTCGAACCGCAAGGTCTGGGTCTTTTGCGGTGACGGCGAGATGGATGAGCCAGAGTCGCTCGGTGCGATTGGCCTGGCCGCTCGCGAAAAGCTCGACAACCTGGTGTTCATCGTCAATTGCAATCTTCAGCGACTGGATGGTCCGGTGCGCGGCAACGGCAAGATTATTCAGGAGCTCGAAGGGGATTTCCGGGGTGCCGGCTGGAATGTCATCAAGCTGCTTTGGGGCTCCTACTGGGATCCGCTGCTTGCACGCGATGTGGAAGGGATCCTGCGTCGCGTAATGGAAGAGACGGTCGACGGCGAGTACCAGGCCTACAAGGGTAATGATGGTGCTTTCGTTCGAAAGCACTTCTTCGGTAAGCATCCGAAGCTGCTCGAAATGGTCTCGCGGATGACCGACGAGGATATCTGGCGCTTGAACCGCGGGGGGCATGATCCGCACAAGGTGTATGCGGCATTTTCTGCAGCGGTCAAACACAAGGGGCAGCCCACGGTGATCCTGGCCAAGACGGTGAAGGGGTATGGTCTTGGTGCAGCCGGTCAGGCAAAGAATCCGACGCACCAGCTCAAGAAGCTGGAGGTCGAGACGATCCGCGAATTCCGTGACCGCTTTGCGATCCCGATCCCGGACGATCAGCTCGAGGAGGTACCGTTCTTCCGACCCAGTGAAGATTCTCCCGAGCTGCAATACATGCTCGAGCGGCGCAAGGCGCTGGGCGGCTCTCTGCCACAGCGGCGCCGCACCGCTGATGAGCAGCTGACGGTCCCCGAGCTGACGGCGCTGAAGGCCATGCTTGAGCCGACTTCTGAGGGCAGGGAGATCTCCACGACTCAGGCATTCGTGCGGGTGCTGACTGCGTTGATAAGAGACAAGGAGATCGGCTCGCGCGTGGTGCCGATCGTGCCTGACGAAGCGCGTACCTTCGGCATGGAGGGAATGTTCCGCCAGCTTGGGATCTACGCGCCGGAGGGGCAAAAGTACACGCCGATCGACAAGGATCAGGTGATGTATTACCGCGAAGATGCCAAAGGGCAGATTCTCGAGGAAGGAATCAACGAGGCCGGCGCATTCAGCTCCTGGATTGCCGCGGCGACGTCGTACTCGACGAACAACCGCGTGATGATTCCTTTCTATATCTACTACTCGATGTTCGGGTTTCAGCGCATTGGTGATCTGGCCTGGGCTGCTGGCGACATGCAGGCGCGCGGATTCCTGCTCGGCGCAACTGCTGGCCGGACCACGCTGAACGGCGAAGGATTGCAGCATCAGGATGGGCACAGCCACATCATGTCGGCAACCATCCCGAACTGCGTCTCCTACGATCCGACCTACGCCCATGAGCTTGCCGTGATCATTCATCATGGCCTCAAACGCATGGTCGAAAAGCAGGAGAACGTCTTTTATTACCTCACCGTCATGAACGAAAACTATCCACACCCGGGTCTGACGGAAGGGGACGAGGACGGCATCATTCGGGGCATGTACCTGCTGCGTCGTGGGCAGACGAATAAGCAGCGCGTGCAGTTGCTCGGGTCCGGTGTGATTCTTCGCGAGGTTCAGGCGGCGGCCGAGCTACTGGAGAAGGATTGGGGCATTGGCGCCGATGTCTGGAGCGTCACAAGCTTCACTGAACTGCGTCGCGATGGCATGGATTGCGAACGCCACAACTTACTGCACCCAACCGGCAAGGTCAGCGTGCCGTATGTCTCACAGATGCTGGAGTCCAATGCCGGACCGGTGATCGCTTCGACTGACTACATGAAGCTGTATGCCGAACAGATCCGCCCCTATCTGCCCAAGGGGCGTGACTATCGTGTGCTGGGAACCGATGGGTTCGGGCGTTCTGATTTCCGCTCGAAGCTGCGCGAATACTTCGAAGTGAACCGGCATTTCGTCGTTCTTGCTGCGCTCAAGGCGCTTGCCGACGAGGGCTCGATTCCGATGAAGGACGTTGCCAAGGCGATCAAGAAATACGGGATTAATCCCGACAAGATCAACCCGCAGACTGCTTGAGGCCCATGCGATGAGCCAGACGATTGAAGTGAAGGTGCCGGATATCGGCGATTTCAAGGAAGTGGAGATCATTGAGCTGCTGGTCAAGCCCGGTGACACCATCGAAGCCGAGCAATCGCTCATCACTGTTGAATCCGACAAGGCCTCGATGGAGATCCCAAGTTCTGCGGCCGGGGTCGTCAAGACGCTGAAGGTGTCGCTTGGTGACAAAGTCTCCGAGGGCAGTGTGCTGCTCGAGTTGGAGCCAGCGGACGGCTCGACGTCTTCAAAAGCGCCTGCTGCGGAGCCGGCTCCAGCGGTCGCTGCGTCAGCATCGACCGTCGCGAGTGCTTCAGTCACGTCGAGCGCGGTTGCTGAGGCGCCTGCACCTGCCCCTTCGCCTTCGGGAGCACAAGCCGCTACCGCTGCTGCGCAGCAAGCAGCTGGAGCGCCCCGTATGCCGCCGGTCGCCTTTGATCCGAACGACAACGCCGGCATCGTCAAGGCACATGCCTCCCCCTCGGTCCGGCGCTTTGCGCGCGAACTTGGAGTGGATCTGTCGATAGTCCGCGGGACAGGTCCAAAGCAACGCATTCTTCAGGAGGATGTCCAGGCATTCGTCAAGAGTGTGCTCGCCCGGAGTGCCGGCACGCCAGCCGCCGGTTCAGGGACCGCCGGCGGGCAGGCAGGTGCTGAGCTGGGCCTGATTCCTTGGCCGACCGTTGATTTCGCCAAATTCGGGCCAGTTGAAAGCAAGCCGCTGTCACGCATCAAGAAGATCTCGGGCGCCAACCTGCACCGCAACTGGGTGATGATTCCGCATGTCACGAACCACGAGGATGCGGACATCACTGAGCTTGAGGCCTTCCGGGTTCAGCTCAATGCAGAGAATGCCAAGAGTGGTGTGAAGGTGACAATGCTGGCCTTCCTGATCAAGGCCTGCGTTTCGGCGCTGCAGCGCTTCCCTGAGTTCAACGCCTCGCTGGATGGCGAGTCCTTGGTTTACAAGAACTACTGGCATATCGGCTTTGCGGCTGACACGCCCAACGGATTGGTCGTGCCGGTAATCAAGGATGCCGATCAGAAAGGCATCTTTCAGATTGCCAAGGAGATGGGTGAGCTGTCTGCCAAAGCCCGCGAAGGCAAGCTCGGTCCTGCCGACATGCAGGGCGGAACGTTCTCGATTTCCAGCCTTGGCGGAATCGGTGGCACGTACTTTACGCCGATCATCAACGCACCTGAAGTGGCGATCCTGGGCGTCTGCCGCTCGGCCACCAAGCCGGTCTGGGATGGCAAGCAGTTTGCACCTCGTCTGATGTTGCCACTGTCTCTTTCCTGGGATCATCGGGTCATCGATGGCGCGGCTGCGGCCCGCTTCAATGCCTATCTCGCACAGCTGCTGGCGGATTTCCGCCGCGCGATGCTCTGACGGGAGGCAATCAAATGGCTCAGACAATCGAAGTAAAGGTTCCGGACATCGGTGACTTCAAGGAAGTTGAGGTCATTGAGCTGCTCGTCTCGCCTGGTGACACCATTGCAGTCGATCAGTCACTGATCACGGTCGAGTCCGATAAAGCCTCGATGGAGATTCCCAGTGCGGCGGCGGGTGTTGTGAAGTCGCTGCGGATCAAGATCGGAGACAAGGTCTCCGAGGGCAGCGTACTGCTTGAGCTGGAGGAACAGGGAGCTCTCTCAGCGGCTGCTGCGGCCACAACCCAGGCTGCAAGCCCGGCCAATACTGCGGCACCTGCGGCTTCTGCGCCTGCGGCAGCCTCGGCGCCGGCCAGCCAGAGCCCGGCAGTGGCTGCGCCGATCGCTGCAGGGGCTTTTTCCGGAACCGCTGACCTGCAATGCGAGATGCTTGTGCTGGGGGCCGGGCCAGGCGGTTATTCGGCTGCATTTCGTAGTGCCGACCTCGGCATGAAGACTGTACTCATTGAGCGCTATGCCTCGTTGGGCGGGGTCTGTCTGAATGTTGGCTGCATCCCGTCGAAGGCCTTGCTGCATACGGCGGCAGTGATCGATGAGACCCGGTCACTGGCCGCCCATGGCATCTCTTTTGCTGAGCCGCAGATCGATCTGGACAAACTGCGTGACTGGAAAGACAAAGTCGTCGGCAAGCTGACCGGTGGCTTGGCTGGTATGGCCAAGGCGCGCAAGGTGGATGTCGTGCGAGGCTATGGTCGCTTCATCGATGCCCATCATGTCGAGATCGAACTCACTGGTGGCGAAGGGCAGCAGCCGACCGGCGAAAAGAAGATCATTCGATTCGAGAAAGCCATCATTGCCGCAGGCAGTCAGTCGGTCAAGCTGCCGTTCCTGCCGGACGATCCACGCATTGTCGATTCCACTGGCGCGCTGCAGCTGCGGCAAAAACCCAAGCGTATGCTGGTGATTGGTGGCGGCATCATCGGTCTGGAAATGGGAACCGTGTATTCCACGCTGGGCGCGCGTCTGGATGTCGTCGAGATGCTCGATACGTTGATGACCGGCGCTGACCGTGATCTGGTCAAGGTTTGGCAGAAGTTCAATGAAAAGCGCTTTGACAATGTCATGCTGCGGACTCGGACGGTGAAGGCCGAGGCGACCCCTGAAGGCATCAAAGTCTGGTTCGAAGGTGAAAATGCGCCGGCTGAACCCCAGCTCTACGATCTGGTGCTCAGCGCGGTCGGGCGAAGCCCGAACGGCAATAAGATCGGTGCTGATCAGGCCGGTGTTGCAGTGACAGACCGCGGATTCATCCCCGTTGATAAGCAGATGCGGACGAATGTGCCGCACATCTTTGCAATCGGGGACCTGGTCGGACAGCCGATGCTGGCGCACAAGGCAGTTCATGAAGCGCATGTTGCAGCCGAGGCTGCTGCCGGCCACAAGAGCTACTTTGATGCCCGGGTGATTCCGTCTGTCGCCTATACCGATCCGGAAGTCGCCTGGGTGGGGGTCACCGAAGATGAGGCAAAGGCCAAGGGGCTGAAGATTGGCAAGTCAGTCTTTCCCTGGGCGGCCTCGGGGCGTGCGATTGCCAATGGGCGTGATGAAGGTTTCACCAAACTGATCTTCGACGAGGAAACTCACCGGATTATCGGCGGGGGAATCGTCGGGACCCATGCCGGGGACATGCTGGGGGAGATCGTCCTGGCCATTGAAATGGGCGCCGACCCCACTGATATCGGCAAGTCCATTCATCCGCATCCGACGCTCGGAGAGTCTATCGGGATGGCAGCGGAGGTCTTCGAAGGCGTCTGTACCGATCTGCCCCCGCCGCGAAAGGGGCGCTGAACCCAGGTCAACCTGCAAGAGCGGCCCGGTACCGGGCGATCGCAGCACGAACCTGCTGTGGGGCCGTTCCGCCGATATGTGCACGTGCCGTGATTGATCCATCCAGGGTCAAGGCATCTGTCACATCGCTCTCGACCAGCGGGCTGAAGGCGCGCAATTCATCCAGGCTGAGATCGGCCAGATCAATCCCTCGACTGGCCGCCTCGCGCACTGCCAGCGCGACCGCCTCGTGGGCATCGCGGAAAGGCAGACCCTTACGGACCAGGTAGTCGGCCAGGTCGGTCGCTGTTGAGAACCCCTCGGCGGCCGCCATCCGCATTCTGTCTGCGCGCACCTGGATGCCGGCAACCATCTCAGCGAAGATGCGAAGCGTCTGGGAGACTGTGTCGGCCGTGTCGAAGAGCGGCTCCTTGTCTTCCTGATTGTCCTTGTTGTAGGCCAGCGGCTGGGCTTTCATCAGCGTCAACAGCGTGGTCAGGCTGCCATAGACGCGACCCGTCTTGCCGCGCGCCAGTTCGGGAACGTCAGGGTTCTTTTTCTGCGGCATGATCGATGATCCTGTGCAGAAGCGATCCGGCAGGTCGATGAATCCGACGCGGGGGGACATCCAGATGATCAGTTCCTCTGAAAGGCGAGAGATGTGCATCATCAGCACGCTGGCGCAAGCGGCGAATTCAATCGCGAAGTCGCGATCAGACACGGCATCCAGCGAGTTGGCGCAGACGCCATCAAAGCCCAGGGTGCGAGCAACCCGCTCTCGATCGATCGGATAGCTCGTCCCCGCCAGAGCCGCAGCACCGAGCGGCAGACGATTAACCCGCCGGCGACAGTCGGACAGGCGCTCATCGTCACGACCGAACATTTCGACATAGGCCAGCAGATGGTGGCCGAAGGT
>JAURMJ010000416.1 GCA_030830765.1 Quisquiliibacterium sp. | reverse complement strand
CTGCGCATCAGGTCGTCCGTGATTTCATTCGAGCGCTGGGTCTGCCGGGCAGTCTGACTGAGGTTGGAGTCGGGGAGGGCGATTTCCCGGCAATCGCCGAGGCGGCCATCGCGCATCCTGTGGTTCAGGCCAACCCGCGCCCAATCACTGAGATGCGGGACGTCCTGGAGATTCTCAGATTAGCGGCATGAGGACGAGCAATCTGATCCGGCGTCAGGACGCATAAGAAGGATCAATCCGGGCCAGCCGGCGCAGCTGGGCTGCCCAGGCGAGTTCACCGCCGCGGGCCTGGCCGGTGCTGTAGTTGTACTTGCCCTGCTCGATGGCCTTCTCGATGACTTCCGGCTTGATCTGTCTTAACGTCGAGCCGCCAGTCATCGCGGCAATCTGGAATTCGCAGGCCTTCTGCAGGCGGTACATGTTGTTGAACGCCTCGCCCACGGTCGAGCCCACCGTCAGTGTCCCGTGGTTGCGCAGGATCAGCATCGAGCCGTCGTTCAGGTCACGCAGCAGCGATTCGCGCTCAGCATGATCAAAGGCGATGCCCTCATAGTCGTGATAGCGCAGCAGGCTCCAGCCTGACAGGGCTCGTTGGGAGGCAGGCAGAAGTCCATGATCCTGCATCGACACGCCGACCCCTTCGCGGGTATGCAGGTGCATCACACACTCGGCATCTTCGCGGCCCATGTGGACCGCGCTGTGGATTGTGAAGCCGGCTTCGTTGACCTTGTAGGGTGTGTCAGACAGGATCTTTGCGTTCAGGTCGATCTTGACCAGCGAGGATGCGGTGATCTCCTCAAAGAGCATGCCGTACGGGTTGATCAGGAACTGATCATGCGTCCCCGGGACGCGAACCGACAGGTGGGTGCCCAGCAGATCGTCCCAGCGGTACAGCGCACAAAGTCGATACGCAGCCGCCAGATTGACCCGCGCCTGCCATTCGTCGGGAGTGAAGTCCGGATGTGACTGAGGAATATTCAGGTTGGCGGGTGCATTCATCGTTTTTTCTCGCTGAGGACTACGGGACGGATCAAGGGTGCATCAAGCCCAAGCATCAGTCCAATGTCAATCAAGGTATTTCACTGCGGGGGAAGGAGCTCAGGCCGCGTCAGGCTGGACCCCGGGAGCCGCGAGACGGAACGCCTCCAACTCAAGACAGGCTGCTTCGACGGCTGAGATCCTGGGCCAGCGGGATACATCGACCTTGAAGCGGCGCGAGCTCTCGACCTGCGGGATCAGGTAGATGTCCGCAATCGTGGGCCGGCCACCGAAGCAGAAATCACCTCGGTGTGGGTCGGCTGCAAGCATGGCCTCAAGAGTGTCAAAGCCATCGGCGATCCAGCGGCCGCACCAACGGTTGATTGCTTCTTCATCTGCACCAAAGTCTCGGCGAAGCGTTTCGAGAATGCGCCGGTTGTTCACTGGGTGAATGTCGCAGCCCACAATTGCCGCCATCGCACGCACCTGCTGACGCGCTATCGGATCCTCGGGCAGCAGTGCTGGCTCGGGATAGCACTCTTCGAGCCATTCGATGATGGCTGGCGACTGGATCATGACCTGCTTGCCGGTGTCCAGCGCCGGGACCAGTTGCTGCGGATTGACCGCCTTGAAGGCTTCGCTCAGGTGGGCACCCTTGCCCAGATGTACGGCAATGTATTCAAAGCTCAGACCCTTCAGGTTCAGCGCGATCCGGGTGCGGTGCGAGGTGCCGCTACGCCAGAAATTATGCATTTTCATCGGAGTTCCTCTCGTCAGTCGATCGTCAAGGCAACGCAGATCGCGTCAGTCAATGAAGGCGAAATGATCACCCCTGCTGCAGGCAGTTGTCGACATTCCAGGTGTACAGCCATTCCATCGCATCGTAGAAGCGCTCCTGACTGCGTCCCTTCCACAGGCTGTTGCGAACCAGGCGCTCGACGCCATCTGCATGGTAAAGACGGCCCATCTCGCGGCTGCTCAGTACGATGCGTGCAGTCCGGGCTACGCGATTTTTCTCGTATAACGCAAGCGCCGCGGCCCAGTCCTTGTTTGTGACGCGCAGGGCTTCGCCCAACGTGACCGCATCCTCCATGGCCATGCAGGCGCCCTGAGCCATGTACTGCGTCGTCGGGTGGGCCGCATCGCCGAGGATGCAGGCATGCCCGTAAGTCCAGTTGCCGATGGGGTCCTTATCGGCAGTGGCCCAGCGCTTCCAGCTCTTGGGTAGGTCAATCAGTTGGCGGGCCTTCGGGCAGATGCCCTGGAAGTAACTTTCGACCTCGGCTTTGGATCCGTCGGTCACGCCCCACACTTCCTGCTCACGGCTGTGGAAAGTGACGACCACGTTGTACTGTTCGCCGCCGCGCAGCGGGTAGTGCACGAGATGGCACTTCGGGCCGGCCCACAGGCTGGCTGCATTCCAACGCAGGTTTTCAGGGAACTCATCCTTGTCGACCACGGCGCGGTATACGACATGACCGGTCACGCGATGCTCGTCACCGACGTATTGCGCCCGCACGACGCTCTTGCCGCCGTCTGCTCCGATCAGCGCCTGACCGGTCCAGCGCTTGCCGTTCTGGTCAATTGCAGTGACGATGCCGGCGCTCGCGTCCTGCTCAATCTTTTCGATGCGGGTGTTTGTGATGAACTCGACCTTGCCTGTTTCCTGGGTTCCTTCGAGAAGCGCACTGTGAATATCGACCCGATGGATCACGGCATAGGGGTTGCCGAAGCGTTCCAGGAACGCTTCGCCGGTCTCGATGCGTCCGATCTGATACTCATCAAGCGCGTCAGGCATCACCATATAGTCGGTGTAGACCGCGCGCGCGCGCGCCTTCTCGCCAACGCCGAGCGCGTCGCAGGCATTGAAAGCGTTCGGACCGAGCTGCATGCCGGCGCCGATCTCGCCGATTTCCGGGGCCTGCTCGAAGACCTTCACGGTGAACCCCTGGCGTACCAGCGCCAGGGCTGCTGCCAGACCGCCGATGCCGCCGCCGGCAACCAGCACCGGGGCTGAGCTTGAAGTTTTGTTCATCGCAGTCTCCTTGAAGAATGGCTAGTATAAATAATAAGTATACTGACAACAAGTATGCGGAAAATAAGTATAGTGATAGAATAAAGCGCTCATGGACAGGCGTCCCCGTATGACGTGCCGGAACGCATGATCGCGTCTGATCTCCTCGATCAGGAGCGGGCTCGCACCCAGAGAAACCATGAATATCCGGAGAGCACTATGACCCGTACCTCTGCCTCGACCAAGCGGGTCGAACTCGATGATCTGCCTGGTCATCACATCCGCAGGCTGCATCAGATCGCCGTTGCGATCTTCCTGCAGGAGACGCAGGAATACGGCGTCACCCCGGTTCAGTTCGCGACGCTTCAGGGGGTCGCAGCTGCACCGGACATCGATCAGCGCACGCTGGCCGGGAACATCGGTCTGGACACGTCGACCCTTGGTGGCGTCGTCGATCGGCTCGAAGCGCGGGGGCTGATGACCCGGAATGCTTCGCCAACTGATCGGCGTATGCGCCTCCTTAAACTCACTCCGGTCGGCCAGAAGATGCTGCGAACAATCACGCCAGCAATGCTGCGTGCGCAGCAGCGGATCCTAGAGCCCTTGCCGCCGGCCAAACGTGCCAGTTCATGGAGTCGTTGCGCACGCTGGTTACCGCCAATAATGCCTTGAGCCGCGCACCAAGCGATATTTGAAGGGCTCCTCTGTATTGACCTGCCGGGTGAGCAGGTCAACAATCGGGCGTCTACTCAAGGAGCGTGTTGATGATTGAGGTTCAGGCCGCTGATGCCAGCTGTGGGGCGACTGTTCGCGGAGTGGACCTGTCCGCTCCGCTTGACGAAGCGATCGTCGCTCAATTGCGTCGAATCTGGCTCGAGCACCAGGTGATCGCCTTTGTTGATCAGGATCTGAGCATCGAGGACTTGGAGCGATTCACGCTGATGATCGGTCCGCGCGGCGATGATCCGTTCATCGCACCCATTCCAGGGCACCAGCATGTGGTCGAGATCAGGCGGGAGCCTGGCGAAACCTCCAAACTGTTTGCAGAGAACTGGCATTCGGACTGGAGTTTCCTGCCTG
>JAURMJ010000415.1 GCA_030830765.1 Quisquiliibacterium sp. | reverse complement strand
TCTGCATGATCCTCGCGACCTCGGCCTGCGGATCTCCAGTGGTCGAAGCGGCCGATACGTCGCGGCGCGCCGTTTCAATCAATTCAGCCAATCGCTGCACGGATCGCCTCCTGAACTCTTTCGCCGCTTGCCTTCGCGGCCCGGGCCGCCTGCGCGCCCGCAATGCGACCAAATGCGGTCCCGATCGTCATGCCGATGCCGGCCAGATACCCCTTGCCGAGCACATTGCCGGCCATCACTTCACCGGCGGCCAGCAGATTCGGGCTGGCCTGCCCACCAAAATGCACATGCGAGTGCTCATCAACCTTGACGCCCAGATAGGTGAACGTGATACCGGGGCGCAGCGGATAACCGTAGAACGGACCCGTGTCGATCGGACGCGCCCAATGCGTCTTTGGAGGCGTCAGCCCTTCGGTCACACAGTCATCAAGCACCGCATGGTTGAAACTGCCAGGACGGCAGGCCGCGTTGAACTCGTTGACAGTATCGACCAGCTGCTGCTCGGGCAGCCCCAGCTTGCGGGCCAGCTCAGGAATACTGTCAGCTCGCTCTCCAGGGAACACCGGCGGCATAAAACGACCGATTGCCTTGGCATCAATGATCGAAAAACCGACCTGCTCGGGCTGCTGCGCAACCAGACGCCCCCAGATTGCGTAGCGCTTGGGCCAGAAATCCTCGCCCTCGTCATAGAAGCGAAAGCCATCACGGTTCACCACGATGCCCAGCGACACACTGTCAACGCGCGTACTGATGCCGCCGTCGTAAAGCGGCGCGCGGGCATCGATGGCAACTGCATGGCATTGTGTGGGATCACCAAGCTGATCGGCACCGGCATCGATCAATGCGCGCAGCATCACACCCATGTTGTAGCGTGTCCCCCGGATCAGGAAGTTGTCGGCTGGCGGCCCCCAGGCCTCGCGCAGCCAGTCGATGTTCGACTCAAAACCCCCGCTGGCGACCACACAGACTTTGGCCTCGATCCGTTCGCCATCACGCAGCGTGGCCGCGACGAATCGCGATCCTTCAAGCTCAAGGGAAGCGACCTCAGCCTGATAGCGGATCTGCACGCCTAGCCGCTCGGCGCTGCGGTAATAAGCATTGACCAGCGCCTTGCCGCCGCCGAGAAAGAATGCATTGGTTCGCGACAGATGCAGCGTACCGGACAGAGAATCCTGAAACCGCACGCCATGATGGCGCATCCAGTCACGGCATTCGGACGAATCACGAATCGCGATGCGTGCCAGACGCTCATCGGTGAGCCCCCCGGTGACCTTGAGCAGGTCGGCCCAGTATTCGTCTTCCGGATACGCCTCGGTGAGCACATCCTGCGGCGCATCGTGCATACAGCGCAGATTACGGGTATGGACCGAATTGCCACCCCGCCACTCACACGGCGCAGACTCGAGCATCAACACGCTCGAGCCGGCTTCACGCGCAGTGATCGCAGCGCACAGCGCGGCATTGCCGCCGCCGATTACCAACACATCGATCATCGATGACCTCCAGAACTGCCGGTGCGCCCGACTGAGCCAACCATGGCTGCCGACCTCCCTGCACGAGACCGGTCGCGCTTACAGCGCCTCCGCTTTTCAGAAGGCGGCACTATAGCCGAGCCGGATTAACCGATGCGAGCATGGGTGTATCGCGATTCCGGGCGGTGCACCCGAATACTCAGACAATTTCACCGAATTCCGGTGGTTCAAACCAGTTTTTCAGTGCCAGCCCGCCATCAACGACGATACTGGTGCCGGTCACATAACCGGCCGTCCGGTTGGAAAGCACCGACAGCGCCATCGGAGCGAGGTCTTCGGCCCGCCCGAGGCGACCCAGAGGAATATGCCGAGCCATCTCCGGGCTGGCCACAAAACCGCCCGCGGCGATTGCACCGGGGACAAGCGCATTGACGCGGATGCCATAGCGGCCCAAGCCCTTGGCAAGCTCCTTGACCAGCATCGCCATGCCGGCCTTGGTCGTGCTGTAGTGCGGCAGGTTACGTGGCGTAATCGCATGCAGTGAGGTCAGCAAAAGCATGCTGCCGGCAACCTTCTGATCGATCATGCCACGGGCCAATTCCCGCGCCAGATGAAAGCCGGCATCCAGGTTCACAGCACGCATACGCTCCCAGGTTGCCTGATCAACACCAAACAGATGATCGCGCTCGTGACGAGGCGGCGATGCACTGTGAACAAATAGATTGACCGTCCCGAGCTCTGCTCGCGCGGCGACGAGCAGTGCCTCGCGTTCCGCCGGATCAGCCAGATCACCGACCCAGGGAATCGCCGGCGTGACCTTCTTTGCGGTCCCGGCCTTCACCGCAGCCTGCGCTGCAGCAGTGGCCTCAGCGACCGCGGACTCAACCGTGTCGGTCTTCACATCAGCGAAAATCGTCGGAACCCCCTCACGCACCAAGGCCAACGCAATCGCGCGTCCAATTCCGTTACCCGCGCCAGTGACGATTGCGGTTTCGTCGTCAAACAGTTGCATCAGAGCTCCTGACAAGATTCAGATTGAAGTTTCCGGGTCTGGCACCGTGGCGATCCAGCCCTCGATCGGGTCAATTCTATTCGGGAGCCCGAAGTTCCGGTCCTGCCGCTGGAAGGCCCAGGCAGCCTGAAGTGCACAAAGTACCGCGTCCAGTGCATCTGCGCTGCCATCGTCGACGCACTGCTCGCGGACTGAATCGCTGAGAATCACAGGCAAACCGAGTACGTCCCCCGCCTCGATCGCAGCGATGATCTCGCGCCGAGCCATCGCTCGTTCCGACGTCTGCGCTGCCGCCTGGTCGCTTTTGTATGATCGTCGGCCAATGATCGACCGGGCAATCATGCCCGGATAAGCCTCCAGTGCAATGCGCTGCGGGTCACCCACATGCTGGCCTGGCAGACAGACATCGGCCGCCAACAAACGCGGCGCCCCAGCCTGCAGCATGAAGGCGACCGGCGGGTTGACCCACTTCATTGAAGGACTGGATCCGGCAAGGCGATCCACCGCGCGATGCGCAAATTTCGAGCCAGGCGGCCGCGCATCGCACCAGGCGCGAAACGCACTGACCATCTGTGAACGTGGCATGGCCTGGAGATGCCGGACCATGAGGGCCCAGGCATCTCGGTTCTGGCTGTCTGCGCCAGGCCAATTCAAAGCCAGAAGCAATTCTCGCGGTAAGCCGAACGGGAAATCGAAACCACCCACCCAGGGGCCGGGCGTGGCCAGCAAGGCTTCAAAGGCCTGAAAATCGCCCAGGGCATCAATTCGTTCCAGTTGCAAGCAGCCGGGCCGAGCCCGCGCACAAGCGACCATGATCGGCTTGCGTCGACGCGGAGCGCTGGTGAAATCGACGCCGAAAATGCGCGCTTCACCGGACAGCGTCATCGATCGAAACACGCGCCTGTCATGGATCGACTCAGCGTTTTGCTGCCATGCGCTCAAGGATATCGGCAGGCACAAAGTTGACCGGATCCGTCCGCTCAGCCTCAGCCAACTCCACATAGCGCTTGATGACATCGGCCGGATCCAGCTGCCCGACCGTAATGCGCTGCCTGAGACCTTCCATGACGGCGACGTCTTCGGGCGCAGCGGTGTTCGGGTCAAACCAGGGGCCGGGATCATTGGCCATCCGATCGTTGAATCCGGTCGCATAAGGGCCGGGATTGATCAGGCAGACATCCACGTCGAAGGCCGCGAGCTCAGCACGCAAGGCCGTACCGAAGGCCTGGATCGCGTGCTTGGTCATTGTGTAGGGGCCCGATCCCAGCCCGGCACGCACCCCACCGATCGATGAGACGATGATGATCCGCCCGCGGCGACGCTGTCGCATCGCCAGGGCCACGCGCTGCGTCATTGCCACGGTCGCGAACACATTGATCTCGAACACGCGACGCAGCCGCTCAAGGGGAATCAGGGACAGCGGCCCAGTCTGCCCGATTGCCGCGTTTGCGATCAGGACATCAAGCTCCCAGGCGTCGACTTTTGCCAGGTCCGCGTCGTTGGTGATGTCGAGCTTCTCGACAATCAGGCCGGGCTCACTGGCTCGCAGGTCGGCAGCCTGCTCATCATTGAGCACACCGGCAATCACGCGATGTCCGCGCCGGGCCAGTTCGATTGCCGCCCCTCGACCAAAACCGCTTCCGGCACCGGTGATCAAAATTGTCTTGCCCATCGTCATTCCTTTATTCCACAGTCTGAATCATCATTTTTACAGGCAGCCTGGCGGCTCAACGCCAGAGTCGGGCACAGGATACGGGGTCACTGCGCAGAGCACGGTACGATCAGCCACCATGAAATCACTGTCCCGCCTTTTGAAGCCCGGATCCGGGCAGACGGGCAAGCATCACTTTCCGGAACAACGGCGGTACTGACGCCAGCAGGACCATCCCGGCGTATCCAGTCGGCATCTGCGGTGACGCCGGCATTCTGAGCAGATGATCAGCATCATCGGACGGATTCAGATGGTGATGACTGTGACGCGGCAAATTGAACAGCAGCAGTTCGGAGACCCGATTAGGGCAATCCCAGACATGGGCAGCGCCGATTCGTTCATCGCGACCGTCGGTACGGGCACGGCGCAGTCCCCAGTGCTCAATGTAGTCGACCGTGCCCACCAGATACTGGGCAACCAGCGCCTGCATCAGCATCAGCAGCAGAGCCGCGCCGCCAGCCAAAAGAGTCAACAGCACGGCATAGACGACAAACACGGCCAACAGGCCCTGCGGCCGCATCGTTCCACCGCTTGAGCGCAATTCCTGGCGCGCAAGGGAACAGGCCCCCTGCCAGACGCCCGGGAAGTAGCGAAGAAAAAAACCGGGCAAGTCTTCATCGACCCGGGCTGAGGCCGGGTCTTCGAACGTTGCGGCCCGCCGATGATGCCCCCGGTTATGCTCCAACTGATAGTGACCGTAGGCGACCTGGGTCAGCAAGGCGAGCGACAGCACCCGATCAATCCGGCTGCGCCGATGTCCCAGCTCATGGCCCAACACGATCCCGGTCCCCCCGGCGACGAACCCGAGCGAAGCACCAAGCAGGAGCAGTTGCACAACAGTCAGCGAATCAGCGGCCAAAAACATCACCACAGGCGCCTGAACCAGCACCAGCACGGCGATCAGGCGCGGCCAATGAGCGCCCCAGCGTCCCGGCTGGTCATCCGCACTCCATTGCCCAAACACACCCCGGCCCGGCCTGCCCACAAACCATTCGAGCAGTGGGATCAATCCCGCGCCGAGCAACAGCCCCAAGGCGGGTATACCAACCCACAGTCCGACTGCCGGACTGAGCGAAAAGAACAGGCCAAAGGCTTTGAACAGAGTCAGCATGACCGTTTCCCCCTCATAAAAGCATCGAATCTTCCAACCGATGGACTGGCATCGCACTGCGCACGACCCCAAAACACTCGGAGTGCCTGCCCGTTGTTTCGCAGTTGCCCACGTCCTTACTGCCCCTGCAAGCCGAAGACACGCACCGCGTTCTCATGGGCCACTTTCCTCAGCGTCGCGGGCTGCAGGTATGGAAACAACCCGGTGCGGAACTCGCGCATCACCTCATCGTATTTTTCTTCGTCTGGATAGTGCGAATCGCTGCCAATCATGAATCGATCGGGAAACTGCTCGATGGTCTTGAGCCAGAAATGCTTCGGTCCATCCTCAGCCGTGAATGCCTGGCCGGCAACCTTATGGTTCAGTACGGCTCCCTTGCGAGACAATTCAAGGTAGAGATTCGGGTGTTCACTCAGTAGTCGTCGCAGCAAAGGCTGACGTGAATAGCCCAATCCATGGGAGAGCAGTGTTTTGGAATTCGGGAACTCGAGCAGGTACCTTTTCAGCTCGGCAATCTCCTGCTCATCCGCTTCCATATGAAACTGAATCACCGCCCCGTGGCGATTGGCGATCTCGTAGATGCGGCGAACCACCGGATTATCGAAAGGCACCTTGCGCGCAAATTGCGGACTTGAATAAGTTCTCGAATTGTCGATGTGCAGCTCGCCAAACCCGTAGGCCTGCCGCGTTCTGAGCATCTCATCGGCGGTCGCAAACAGCGCCACGAAAGCTGGATGCTCAGGGTCAATCAGCCCTGGCTCACCCGCAGAACCGAAGACTGCAGAGAAAGCCTCCTGACCCAGAGCGTAAAAATACCTTGAGCCCAGGGCAGTCCGCAGTGCGGCTGCATCCGCGTTACGGCCAGCCGGACCGACCCCTCCACCCCATTGCACACGATTTCGATCCATCTGTGCCTTGTGAAATTCGACCGATCTGTCCACGGCATGCATGTGCACATCAGCAATCACCACGGACATGGCCAGCTCCCGGGAATCCTCGATCTGCATTACTTTCTGCTGAGCGTGAGCCGCTGGCAGCATAGCGGCGTAGAACAGTCCCCAAGCGCAATGCATCAGAAACTTCAGTGCGATATTCATCGAGTCACCACCCGTAAAACCGCGGCCAATCCTCAATCCGACCCTGCTTGTCCAATACCTTGTAGCCAGGATGTTGAGCTGCCGTCGCACACGCATGATTGGGCAAAATCAAAAGCCTGGAACCGACCGGAAAACGTGTCGCGATCTGGGCATCGACCCCGGCAGCAAGCGCAACAATACCGTGCTCCTGGTTGGCGCCAGTCATCTGGTATCCAGTCAGCGGCTGCCCGTCTTCAGTACAAACCTGGCCATAACCATAGTCCTTAGGACGCCCCTGCGTCCCGCGATCGCGGCTCATTGCCATCCAACCCGCATCGACAATTGCCCAGCCCTTGTTCTGTTGGTGTCCGATCACGGTCGTGAGCACACCAAGGGCGATTTCATCGAGCGTGCAGACGCCCACGTTGTGCATGACCAGATCGAAGAACACATAGACCCCGGCACGCACTTCGGTCACACCCTGCAGCATTTGCGCTGAGAGTGCCGTCGGCGTGGAGCCAACACTGACCACCGGACAAGGCAAGCCCGCCTCGCGCAATCGCTGTGCGGCCTGCACACATCGACTGCGTTCCTGCTCGGCCATAGCAACGAGCTGCGTCTCGCTCTGGCAGTCGTAACTGGCGCCGGCATGCGTCATGACGCCACCGAGCTTCATGCCACCGTCGTGCAAGGCCCGCCCAACCTGCAGCAATACCTCATCAGTGGGCTCGATCCCGGAGCGATGGCCATCCACATCGATCTCGATCCAGACCTCAAAGACTTCGTCGTGTCTGCGACCGAACTCGGCGATTGCCTGCGCACCCTGCACACTGTCGGTGATGATCTTCAGATCGGCCCCCTGACGCCGCAGCGCCAGCACAGCATCGAGTTTGGACGGTGACACACACACTGCATACAGAATGTCGGTCATGCCTTGCGCAAAAAATTGCTCGGCCTCCTTCAGTGTCGAGACCGTGATGCCGGCCGCGCCAGCATCCATCTGTGCCTGGACAACGGGCAGACTCTTCGAAGTCTTCACATGCGGACGGAAACGCACACCGAGGTCATTCATGCGTTTTTGCATCCGTGCAATGTTGCGTTGCATCCGGCCAAGATCGATCAATGCGGCCGGGGTGTCCAGTTCTGAGAGCGCTGTCATTTTGAATGGCCTGGTAAGTGTTCTGCGATCAGCTTTCAAGCAAGGGTCAATAGCGCCCAGCAGCCCCGCTGATCGCAACACCGATCCTCAGGACCCCATACGCGACGCTGTTCAGCATCCGGACCAGCAATGATCGCTGGCGATGACGATGCAACTCGATTTTTCGCCCACCCTGATTGATCGCATCTTCAAGCTGTTCGCGCAATTGTGCAGCGAATTTTGCATCGTCGACAAACAGATTGGCCTCGCGGGCGAGCAGCAGCGAGAACGGATCAAGATTTGATGAACCAACGGTTGCACGATCATCGATCACCGCGACCTTCGCATGCAAGAAGCTGCGCTGATATTCAACGATCTGAACGCCACCGATCAGCATCTCGTCATACATCGCCTGTTCGGCATAACGGGGCAGCAGGTACTCTGCGCGCCCCTGCAGCAGCAGACGCACTCTGACGCCACGAGCCGAGGCCGCGAGCAATGCGCGCCGCAGCCGTCGACCCGGGACGAAATACGAATTCGCAATCAGCACCTCGCGGCGTGCGCGGCCGATTGCACGCAGATACTCGCGCTCGATTGCACGCCTGAATCGGAAATTGTCACGGAACACCAGTGAGGCGCGGGACTGCCCCGTCGGCGTCACGTCACTGACCAGTTGCTCGAGCAATGGTTTGACCATCCGTTGCCAGTCTTTGCGGGCATTGAGCAGCGTCCGTACAGGCTGGTTCACGACAGACAGCTCCCACCACAAACGCTGCATTGCCAGATGGACATTGGCAACGAGGGGCCCGCGCACCCGGACCGCAAAATCGAGCCGTGGTTCAGACAGACGACCATGGTTTGGATCCTGCAGATCATCCAGGATGTTGATCCCGCCGACAAAGGCGGTCTGGCCATCAATCACAGCCAGCTTTCGATGCATGCGACGCAGCCGTGCACGATCAAACGCAAACCTTGCCGTTACTGGTCGAAACACCTGCACATGGATGCCCGCAGTGCTGCGCAGTCTGCCAAGGCCGCCCTCCAGTCTCGGTGTCCCGAATCCATCCACCACGACATGCACCCGCACGCCGCGCTGTGCGGCCTGCAGCAACGCGTCTGCTACCCGTCGGCCCGACTCGTCGTCATGAAAGATGTAGGTTTCCAGGAAGACCGCCTCGCGCGCCTGCGCAATGCAGTCAGTCAGCGCCGGAAAGTATTCGCCCCCACCTTGCAGCAACTGCAGCTCATGTCCGCCCAACTCTCGTGGCGCAAGACTGTCGTACCAGGCACGCGCAGCAAGCCGTCGCATGATCAGCTCAAACGCATCAGCACCGCAGCACCAGATCCGCCACCAGCGGACTGTGATCGGACAAATGCGCCCATTGCGGTCCTTGCAGCACCTTTGCGTCACTGATCTGGAAACCGCGCGTATAGATACGATCCATGCGCAGCCAGGGCACAAGTGCCGGGTAGGTTCTTGCGGTGCGTACCCGACGGGGCGAGCGCCACTTGACGACCTGCTCCTGCTCGCCCGAAATGCGAAGACGATCTCGAACGAAATGGGCAACCCGTTCTGACACGCGACGACCCGAGCGCGCGACATCGAATACCTCGCGCACCAGCAGTCCTTCGCACAACGGGCCTGACAACTGATTGCGCCAGTCGTTGAAATCACCGGCAATGATCAACGGGGCCTGCGCCGGCAACTCGCGCTGAACCCAGTTGATCAGCACCTGCAGCTGTCGATGACGACTACGTGCCAGCAGTCCAAAATGAATGACGAAACAATGGACGATCTGTTCGCCCAGTCGGACCTGGCAATGCAGGATGCCGCGCTTTTCAAGGGCGTGATCGGACACGTCACGATTTTCAAGACCAAGGATCGGAAAGCGCGATAACAAGGCATTGCCATGGTGCCCGTGCAGGTAGTTGGCATTTCGCCCGTAGGCAGCCTCAAAGCTTGCCTTCAGACCGGGCAAGCGGGCCAGGAACTGCTCCTGCGGTTCGATGGGCCAGTGCTCGAAATGGCTTGCATGCCGCTCGTTCTGCCCTTGCACCTCCTGCAGAAACACCAGATCGGCCTGCAACTCATGCAATCGCGCACGCAACTCGTGGATTCGGGACACACGCCGCAGACCGAATAAGTCGCGCACAACGCCTTTGTGAATGTTGTAGGTTGCGACTCGCAGCTTGATCGGATCCTCAGGGGCCGACCTGGAGGCAATGTCAGAACGCTCACATTCGATCATCAGATGCCTGCGGCGCGACCGGGAAGCTCACGGATCGCCTCGACATTCGACCAGGAAAAACAGCGGTCCGCTGCCTCTCGCCAACCGAGCCAGGCGTAAGCAAGGTGTTCACGGGGTGCAAGCCGAACCGGCACCGGCTCGGGGACGAGGAGCCCGAAAACGTATTCGGTGTTGTGGGTCACCCCTTCAGGATAACGGTGACGCCAATGCGGGTAGATCTCGTATCGGTTCGTATGCTTCCAGTCGGTCAGCGGATACAGCCCAGCATCGATCCCGGTTTCCTCGAGCACCTCGCGGCGACAGGTTTCTTCCAGGGCCTCATCGATACGGTCTTTGCTGCCCGTCACTGACTGCCAGAAGCCAGGATGGTCTGCACGCTCGAGCAGCAACACCTGAAGATCGGGCGTGTGAATGATCACCAGAACCGATTCGGGAATCTTGTTGCCCACGCGAGTCCTCCATCAAGGCAGTTTGCCGCGAGCCGCGCTGAAGACGGCTGATCAGTTTGCCACTCGCGGTCCGCACGTTGCCCGCCTCTGTGGAGCAACGCACGACATGCGCCGGTTTGCTCAGGCCTTGGCGGTTTCCGTTTGACGCAACCGGATATGCAGCTCGCGCAACTGCTTGTCGTCGACCTGCGACGGTGCCTGCGTCAGCAGGCACTGCGCGCGCTGTGTCTTCGGGAACGCGATCACGTCACGAATGGATTCCGCACCGGTCATCATCGTGACGATACGATCCAGGCCAAAAGCAATGCCCCCGTGTGGCGGTGCACCGTACTGCAGCGCATCGAGCAGGAAGCCAAACTTGGCCTGAGCCTCCTCGGGACCGATCTTCAGGGCGCGAAATACCTTGCTCTGAACTTCCTCACGATGAATACGAACTGAGCCACCGCCGATCTCCCAGCCATTGAGCACCAGGTCGTAGGCCTTGGCCAGACATCGGCCCGGATCGGTCTGCAGGTAGTCTTCGTGACCGTCCTTGGGCGAAGTGAACGGATGATGACAGGCCACCCAGCGCGCGTCGTCTTCGTCGTAGTCGAACATCGGGAAGTCGACGACCCACAGCGGACGCCAGTCATTTTCCAGCAGACCGGCCTTGCGACCGAACTCCGAGTGACCAATCTTGTTGCGCAGTGCGCC
>JAURMJ010000047.1 GCA_030830765.1 Quisquiliibacterium sp. | reverse complement strand
CGCCAGTTCTGGGATTTGTGCAAAGACTTATCGGCAGATTTTGAGGCCGGTCATGGCTGGATGAAGCAACATGGGCTGGATCTGGCGGATCTCTCGCTGGGCTTGAACACGCCAGACATGACCGATCCACCGTTCAATGAACCAGCCTTCATGGTCGAGCGGGCAAACCGCGTCCGCCGTGAACTTGATCTGCCGGTCGCTGCGAGTTGGAACCTGGGCGTGCCGCAGACGGCGGATCGCGTGATCCGTGAGGAGCTGATCGATCTGGTGATGCTGGGTCGGCCGGCGCTGGCCAATCCGCATTGGCCGCTCTGGGCAGCGCGTGAGCTTGCGCATCCCTCACCATTCTCCTTGGTGCCTGAAGACTGGCGCTGGTGGTTGCAGAATTTTCGTGGACACGCGCCAAGTATCGGGCTGCCGCCAGTGGCCTGATGAGCGGTTTTTGGAGATTCCCGATGTCGCTCTCTGACATGCGTCTTGCGTGTGCGGTCCTCGTGGCCATCGCTTTGTCGGCCTGCTCAACCTCTGATGGGCTTTCGAGCCGCTTGCCTGTGCAACCTGAGAGTGCATCGGGCTTCACCAGCAAATCCGGCTGGCAGACTGCCCGTTTTGCAGTGGCTGCAGCCAATCCGCTGGCCGCCAATGCGGGTTACCAGATTCTGAAAGCGGGAGGCAGTGCCCTGGATGCAGCCGTTGCCGTGCAGATGGTTCTTGCGCTAGTCGAACCACAGTCCAGTGGCCTCGGCGGAGGTGCGTTCCTGATGCACTTCGATGGCACGACGGTTCAGGCCTTCGACGGACGCGAAACGGCCCCTGCCGCTGCGCACGAGAACCTCTTCATCAAGCCCGATGGCAAGCCGATGGCGTTCTTTGATGCGGTTGTCGGAGGCCGTGCGGTCGGTGTCCCGGGGATGCTGCGGATGCTTGAGTTGGCGCACCGGGAACACGGAGTCCTGCCCTGGGCCATGTTGTTTGCCCCAGCCATTCGCCTGGCAGAACAGGGCTTCAGTGTGAGCCATCGGCTCAACACAATGCTCGCAGCAGATAAGTATCTGAAAAAAGATCCTGCGGCCGCTGACTATTTCTATGACCAGATCGGCAAACCCTGGCCGGTTGGACATCTTCTGAAGAATCCTCAACTTGCCACCGTCTTGCGCGAAATCGCAACCCATGGCTCCAGCGCTTTGTACGAGGGGGCAGTGGCGCAGGCCATTGTGGACAAGGTGCGCACCCATCCCACCAACCCGGGACTGATGACGACTGCTGATCTGGCTGCGTACAAACCCCTCAAGCGTGATGCCCTGTGCCATGCTTTTGGCCGTGCGCCGGGACGGATTTACAAGTTGTGCGGGTTTCCACCTCCCAGTTCCGGCGCCCTGGCAATCGGTCAGATCTTTGGAATCCTTGAGCAAACGAGCGGAGCATCACTCCCGCTGACGGATCAAGGGCTGCCGGGCGCGGACTGGTTGCATCACTACACCGAGGCTGCACGACTCGCGTTTGCCGATCGTGCGCAGTATGTGGCCGATCCTGCTTTCGTCTCGGCCCCTGGCGGCTCCTGGCTGAGCCTGCTGTCCCCGGACTATCTGCGCCAGCGTGCTGCGCTGATCGGCGAGAAATCGATGAGGCTGGCCAAGCCCGGGCAGCCTGCGCCGTTGCTCAGCAGGTATGCACCGATGCCTGAGCAACCCGAATATGGCACCAGTCACATCAGCATCATTGACAGCCGGGGCAGGGCCGTCGCGATGACGACGACGATTGAAGCGGCTTTCGGTTCCCGTCAGATGGTCCAGGGTTTTCTTCTGAACAATCAGTTGACCGATTTCAGCTTCAAGCCTCGCGACGCGCAGGGCAGGCCGATCGCCAATCGGGTTGAGGCAGGCAAACGACCGCGCTCTTCCATGTCGCCGACGCTTGTCTTTGACCAGGCGAGCGGTGCCTTACTGATGAGTGCCGGCAGCCCCGGCGGAGCGCTGATCATTCACTACACGGCCAAGACGCTCTGGGGGACTCTGGTCTGGGGTTTGAATATTCAGCAGGCCATCAATCTTGCCAACTTCGGCTCAACCAACGGACCGACGTTGCTTGAGAAGAGCCAGTTTTCTGCGAAGACGCTCGAAGCCCTGAAGGCGCGTGGTCATGATGTGCGTCAAATTGAGATGACCAGCGGCCTTCAGGCCATCGCCCGGGTGCCCGGTGGGTTCTTCGGGGGGGCCGATCCACGTCGAGAAGGCATTGTGATGGGGGATTGATCCGACCGCAGTCTTGTGACGCCTGGGATCGCAGTGGGCAGCTGGGTGCAGAGGTTGTGCGGCTGGTATGTCATCAACAGAGTGACTGCGGGCGTCCGGATGGTGCCGTTTTCCGCTTGGAGTCAAAACTGGAATTAGGCGTGCCGCCCCTGTGCCGCAAATCAGCCGTGTTGGCGCTAACATTGAATTGTTTGATCTGGAAAAAACGAGGCTTTTCAATGAGCAGATTCCTGAGTGCAGCCCAACTCGAGCAGTACAAAGAAGAAGGCTACGTCATCGTCGAAGATGTCGTGGATGAGCTCACCCGGCAACGGATGAAAAGCGCACTCGCGCAGCTTGTGGAACAGTCCAGACATGTCACCACCCACGACGAAATCTACGATCTGGAGCCCGGGCACACTGCTCAGGCTCCCCGGGTTCGACGCATCAAGAAGCCTCATCTTGTAAATCCGGTCTTCAAGGAGTTTCTCCATACCGAGAGATTCAAGGCAATTACGCAGGATCTTCTTGGGGAAAGTGTTCGCTTGCACGGATCCAAGCTGAATCTGAAGGCTCCTCACTTCGGTTCCCCGGTCGAGTGGCATCAGGATTGGGCCTTTTATCCACATACCAACGATGATGTGACCGCTGCGGGCGTCATGCTCGATGACACCACCGTCGAGAACGGCGCGATGTATGTGATCCCAGGATCGCATCGTGGTCCGACCTACGATCATCACGATGCGAATGGCTACTTCTGTGGTGCCATGGATCCTGAAGCCTGTGGGCTGGATTTCAGTAAGGCAGTGCCGTGCGAAGGCCCGGCAGGGTCAGTGTCCTTCCATCATGGGCGTACGGTCCATGGTTCAGCGCAGAACACGTCCGATCGGGCCAGAGGGCTGCTGCTCTATGAAATGATTGCCGCTGACGCTTATCCTATTCTGGCCCGCGACAGCTGGGAGGCATTCACCGCACGATTGCTTTACGGTCAGGAATGCATTGAGCCTCGCATGGCCGATGTTCCGATCCGCATGCCGCTGCCTCCAGCGATTCATCAGGGATCGATCTACGAGAACCAGACCTCCGGGAAACGCTATTTTGGTTTCGTCGACCAGGGGGGGCGACGGTCGGCGAGCACCTGATCGCAGAGCAAGCGATCCGACCGCTG
The DNA here is from genome assembly GCA_030830765.1 of Quisquiliibacterium sp. GTDB lineage: Bacteria > Pseudomonadota > Gammaproteobacteria > Burkholderiales > Burkholderiaceae_E > Quisquiliibacterium. Next base: position 3,073 of record JAURMJ010000047.1, on the reverse strand, counting down.
CCATCATCGCCTGCGGTGCAAAGGGATCAGGCGATTCCTGCGGCCGTGAATGACTAAGCCTGCAATGCTCGTGATACTTTTTCAGGTCATTCGGGCCATTTCTAGAAAGATGTCAATTCTGTCCTGAGGGGCGAGCAGCGCACGAACGGCTGGGCTGTAAAGCCATTCATCCAGCGTCGATCGGGCATCTGCCTCGCGCAGATGCTCGATCAGGACGACTGCATGGGCGCTGGCATCCGTTCCGGGACGAAATCGCGCCTCCGGTGAGGGCTTTGCGGCAGCCTCAGTGTCCTGCCGGGTTTGCGTCGCGATGATCGATTCATATACGCGCCAGCGACAGGCTCGGGGCGGAGCGGTGTGCGCCAGCAGATCAGTCCAGCTGCGTAGGTCGGTCAGTCTGGGTGCAGCAGAACCGAGTAACTGTCCAAGTCGTAACGTCACGATCCATGCACCTGCACTGCGCCCGGCGTGCGCCCTGAGCTGGGCCACGGTTCGCCACATGTTCAGGAAGTGAGGCATGATTTCCTGCGTCAGGGCGCTGGGGGTTTGCAGCATCTGCTGATAGGCCGGTGAGTTCAGAACTTCAACATCGGCAAGGTCGTAGCTGGTGAAGAATCGGGGGCTGCCTGGAGAATTCTTCCCGCCAGCGACTTCATATCTGACCCCGTTCAAGACACCCTCAAGACCAACCCGATCAGGCAGATGCTCGTGCATGTACCAGTCTTCGTAGCGAGACAGCATGTGCGCGTCGCAATCGTTCCAGACCGCAAGCAGACCGTTCATCGGAGCTTCCTTACTTGTCTGAGCTCAGCCATTGCTCATACGATGGGACCGGCATTTCAAAGACCTTGTGCTCCTTCGTGTAGAGCCTGCCGAAGTAACGGCCAACCGGTTTGTACTTGCTGTGATCGATGTAGCCGGTCTCCGGGTCATAGAGTCCGTCCCGCACATGCATCATCAGCACCTTGCCGACGGCCATATACCGTCGCGGGCTGACATGCAGCCAATGCATCAGCTCGCATTCGTAGGAAACCGGAGATTCGGCGACACGACCCGGCTTGACGCATTCGCTGGGCATCAGGCTCAGTCCTGCGGCTTCAATCTCTGACATGCCCTTTGGAAAATCAACTGCACAGGTGCTCATCGCCTCGGCAATTGGTTCATCGACCAGGTTGATGACGAACTGACCGGTGTCACGGATGTTGATGCCCGTGTCCTTCAGCGTCTCCGAGTCCGGCCGGTGCTCAATGCCCAGCACCATGATCGGCGGATTTTCTCCCATCGCGTTGAAATAGCTGAATGGAGCTGCATTGTGACCATCAGACGGCGACCAGGTCGTGACGAGGGCGATCGGGCGCGGAATCACCGTAGAGCAGATCAGTTTGTATTGCGCAGCGACTGGCAGCGCATTGATGTCAATTCTCAAAGAGGCCTCACTGAAAAAACGATCGAATGATTCCGAGTATCGCTGTAATCGACGGATCATTGCACTTGCCGGGAAGAGGCGCTGACCACAGGCTGGATACAAGCGGTTTTGTTTCTGGGTCATGCCAAAATGTTCGAGTGCCTGTTGATCGATTGATTCGAAGCAATCAGCGTGTTCACTCGCCTGCATGCCTCTTTCCCTTTCTGTCTGATGACTCCTGGAGACTCCGTTGATGAAAAGCCGAGCAGCTGTAGCGTTCAAACCCGGTGAACCGATGCAGATCGTTGAGATTGATGTTGCCCCGCCGAGGGCCGGAGAGGTCTTGGTACGGATCACGCACACCGGGGTTTGCCATACGGATGCCTACACGCTGTCAGGGATCGATCCAGAAGGTGTCTTTCCAGCAGTGCTTGGCCATGAGGGGGCGGGGGTCGTTGTCCAGATCGGTGACGGTGTGACCAGTCTGAAGCCTGGCGATCATGTCATCCCGCTCTACACGGCGGAATGCCGCGAATGCAAATTCTGCAAATCCGGCAAGACCAATCTGTGTCAGGCAGTCCGGGCCACCCAAGGCAAGGGCCTGATGCCCGACGGCACAACGCGCTTTTCGTACAAAGGTGAGCCGATCTACCACTACATGGGGACTTCGACGTTCTCCGAGTACACGGTCTGCGCTGAAATCTCGCTGGCAAAGATCAATGCGGCTGCGCCTCATGAGAAGGTCTGTCTGCTGGGCTGTGGCGTGACGACCGGCCTTGGGGCCGTCAAGAACACGGCCAAAGTGCAGGCGGGCGACACGGTTGCCGTATTCGGTCTTGGCGGCATCGGTCTGGCCGTCATCATGGGGGCAGTCAAGGCCGGCGCCTCTCGCATCATTGCAATCGACATCAACCCGGATAAGTTCGCGCTGGCCCGTTCGATCGGTGCCACCGACTGCATCAATCCGAACGATCATGAGCGCCCCATCCAGGAGGTGATTGTCGAGATGACCGATGGCGGCGTCGAATTCTCCTTTGAATGTATTGGTAACGTGCAGGTGATGCGTGCAGCGCTTGAGTGCTGTCACAAGGGGTGGGGCGAATCGGTGATCATTGGCGTGGCAGGGGCTGGCCAGGAGATCTGTACGCGTCCTTTCCAGCTGGTCACCGGCCGCGTCTGGCGTGGCAGCGCATTCGGTGGTGTGCGCGGGCGTACCGAATTGCCTGGTATGGTCGAAGAGGCGATGCGCGGCGAGCTGAATCTCGACCCATTCATCACGCACGCGATGCCGTTGGAACAGGTTAATGAAGCATTCGACCTGATGCACAACGGCAAGTCGATCCGAACGGTCATTCATTTCTAGGAACACGCTTGCCTGTTGTATTCCCCGGAGCAGACACCTCAAGATGACAGCTTCACCCACCAGACGTGAGGTGTCGGTCGGCTGGGCACCTACCTTGTCCTTACTGCTGGCCGCAGGCATCCTGCTGCTGGGGATTGGTCTGCTGTTCACAGCGCTGGGATTGCGCGCCGGATTGGCCGAATTTTCGACAGCCACCACCGGGCTCGTGATGTCCGCCTACTTCGGCGGATTTGTGATCGGCACCTATATCTGTCCAGCACTGATCCGGCGTGCCGGCCATATCCGCGCGTTCTCGGCGATGGCCT
>JAURMJ010000414.1 GCA_030830765.1 Quisquiliibacterium sp. | reverse complement strand
GATGGAAGAGGTCACGCGTTTCCGCATGACGACCCATCCGGTCGAATTCGACATGTACTACTCGATCTGATGCCGGTGCGCAGCATCCCGCTGCGCTCGCGTCACTGTTGCAGGGGCCGGGCGACCGGCCCTTTTTGTTGTGAGTGACCGAGATGCCGTTTGTCTGTCACGCATCGACCGGACGGTGCTGGTCCTGCATGGACGTGTTCGCGAACGAGGTATAGTCAAATGAACCCGCTCACTTTCAGGTCTGACTTCCCGGAACATGCCACGTCCGTTCAAACCGATCCTGCTCCTGCTGACACTCCTGCCAATAGCCCAACCGGCTATTGGGCAGGTTTACAAGTGCGAAGGGCAGGATGGCGTCATCGAGTACAGCAATTCGCCCGCGACGCTGGGCTCTGGAAAACGTTGCCAGGTGATGCAGATTGCGCCGGTCACCTCCGTTCCTGCTCCGAATCTGCCCGCGGTCAAGCAGTCAGGGCGCTCCACAGGGACCTCTTCTGCTGCGGCGTCGGCCTTTCCGAAAGTCGACATGAAGACGCAGAAGGTGCGCGACCAGGAACGCATCAGCATCCTCGAGGAGGAGCTTCGCAAGGAAGAGCGACATCTTGGCGAATTGCGCAAGGAATACAACAACGGCGAACCCGAGCGGCAGGGCAACGAGCGCAATTACCAGAAGTATCTGGACCGTGTTCAGCGCCTGAAAGACCAGATCGCCAGTGCCCAAGCCAATCTTGTCATCATCCGTCGGGAATTGCAGGCTGCCGGCAAGGGGCGCTGAGCGCCGTTTACGAGGTGCAAGATGACTGACCGCGAGATGAGGGTTCAATCGCGACGTGCAGCGTCAGCCCAGAGGGTGCGAAAGGTTCCCTCCGAGGCGCAGAGCGCCCTCGCAGCCTTTGATCTGCTGGCCCTTGGTGTCGTGGTTCTCGATAGCGACGGCAGGGTGGTCTGTATCAATCAGGCTGCCGAGCAGCTTTTTGATCTCTCGCAGCGCGCCATTATGGGGCAGCCGTTTTCCCGGATGTTCGTCAATGGTGCGGCCATCGATACGCTCGTTGTCGAGGCGTGCAACGGTGCCTTTGGTCAAAAGCGCCAAGAGCTTGTGCTTGAGCGGATCGGGAGGGAGCCCCAGTCGTTGACCAGTACGGCGGTGACGCTGGATAGCCCGTTTGGCATGCTTCTTCTGGAATTTCGCGAGTTTGACCTTCGCCTGCGCCACGAGCGTGGAGATCGTTTCCTGGACACCGCGCAGGCCAATCGGGAGATCGTGCGCAACCTGGCCCATGAGATCAAGAATCCGTTGGGTGGCATCCGTGGCGCGGCGCAGTTACTCGAGGCAGAGCTCAGCGAGCCCTGGCAGCATGAGTACACGCAAGTCATCATCAAGGAGGCCGACCGGCTTCAGTTGCTCGTGGATCGCCTGCTGGCGCCTCATCGCCAGGCGCGTCAGGACCTACCGGTCAACATCTATGAAGTGCTCGAACGGGTCCGCTCGGTCGTTGTTGCCGAGTATCCGCAAGGTCTGACCTTCGAGCGTGATTATGACGCCAGTCTGCCTGACTTGCGCGGTGACAAAGAGCAACTGATCCAGGTTGTATTGAATCTTGTGAGCAACGCGGCCCAGGCTTTGCGTGGGCAGGGGAAGATCACGCTGCGGACACGGGTAGCCCGACAGGTGACGATCAGCTCGGTACGCCACAAGCTGGCATTAGATTTGCATGTCATCGATAACGGACCAGGGATTCCGGAAGAAATACGTGACCGGATTTTCTTCCCGCTGATCTCTGGCCGAGAGGGCGGCAGTGGTCTTGGTCTGTCGCTGGCTCAAAGTTTCATACACCAGCATGGGGGCACGATCGAATGCGACAGTCGACCGGGGCGAACGGATTTCAGGATACTTCTTCCGCTGCCCTGACACCCGGAGCACGATTTGCAGGGCAGGAAGCGAGGGTGGGTAGCATGGACTCAGTCTGGATCGTCGATGACGATCAATCAATCCGTTGGGTGCTTGAGCGTGCTTTGACGCGCGAGGGCTTGGAGGTTCGCGCCTTTGCGTCGGCGCGCGAGTGCCTGCGTGCGCTTGAAGACGCCTCGCCGCGTGTGCTCGTCTCCGATATCCGGATGCCTGGAGAAACCGGACTCGAGTTGCTCGCACAGGTCAGGGAACTGCGCCCCCAATTGCCGGTCGTCATCATGACGGCATTTTCGGATCTGGACAGCGCCGTGTCGGTTTTTCAAGGCGGGGCGTACGAGTATCTGCCCAAGCCGTTTGATCTGCCACAGGCGGTTGAACTGATTCGGCGTGCCATGCAGGAGAACACGGCCGAGACGCAGAGCGACGAGCAGGTCGAGCAGAGTCTTGAAATTCTCGGGCAGGCACCTGCCATGCAGGAGGTATTCCGGGCGATCGGCCGCCTCTCGCATTCAAGCGTTACCGTGTTGATTACGGGGGAATCGGGCACCGGAAAAGAATTGGTCGCCCGCGCACTTCATGACCACAGCCCGCGCGCCAATCAGGCGTTCGTTGCACTGAATACAGCGGCCATTCCCCGCGATCTGCTGGAGAGCGAGTTATTCGGTCATGAGCGCGGTGCCTTCACTGGTGCTCAGCAATTACGGCGTGGACGTTTTGAACAGGCTGAGGGCGGGACGCTGTTTCTCGATGAGATCGGCGACATGCCGCAGGATCTCCAGACCCGGCTTTTGCGCGTGCTCTCTGATGGTCAGTTCTATCGGGTTGGAGGGCATCAGCCCTTGCGGGCAAACGTGCGCGTCATTGCAGCGACGCACCAGAACCTCGAAGAGCGGGTGCGTGAAGGGCTGTTCCGGGAGGATCTTTTTCATCGATTGAATGTCATCCGCCTGCGGCTGCCGCCCTTGCGCGAACGCTCTGAGGATGTCGCTGCGCTGTCCAGGCACTTTCTGGCGCGCAGTGCGCGTGAGCTTGGCGTGGAAGCCAAGCGACTGACCGGGGAATCGATTCAGGCACTGGCGCATTTTTCCTGGCCCGGCAATGTGCGCCAGCTGGAAAATGTCTGCCACTGGCTGACCGTGATGGCGCCGTCGCAAGTGGTCGGCGTCAATGATCTGCCCCCAGAGATCCGAGAGTCGCCGCCGGTCGATGCAGGAATGGACTCGGACGCGCCGAATCGCCTTTCTGTGGCCGTCG
>JAURMJ010000413.1 GCA_030830765.1 Quisquiliibacterium sp. | reverse complement strand
GGTTCCTCATGAGCGAACAGAACAAAACCGCCGCCGCGCAACGGGTCATGCCCGACCCGATGATCAATCCGGAGAGCCAGCGCTTTTACGATGCAACCGCACAGCGCAAGCTGCTGATCGGTCACTGCAAGGCCTGCGGCAAGCATCATTACTACCCGCGCGCACTGTGCCCGCACTGCCTGTCCGATGACACCGACTGGATCGAGTCGGCCGGCAAGGGCGAGATCTACAGCTACAGTGTGCTGCGTCGTGGCGTACCCGTACCCTATGCACTGGCCTATGTGCGGCTCGACGAGGGGACAACGATGCTGACCAACATCGTCGACTGCGATCTTGATGCGCTGTCGATTGGCCAGCGTGTGAACCTGGATTTCGCCGCAACCCCAAACGGCACGATGGTGCCCGTCTTCAAGCCGGCCTGACCTGGCCCCCCCGATCGTCGCGCCCTGCACAGGCAGGCAGGGCGCGCGGTCCAGCAGGCCTGTGATCACATGCCGATCACACCGCTGGTCTGCACGGACCGCTTCTGCCGCTTGCCCGCGCTCAACCGAGCGTTCCGGACACACCGCGCCCGCACTACCTGCCCATTTCCCCGTTACCATGTCTGTGGTGGCGTCCGCGCTATGGCGACGCCCGTGCGGTTTACCATGTTGCCGTTTCCTGCCGTTACTCTTTGCACCCATGACCCGATTTGACGTTTTCAACGGCGATGCAGACGGCATCTGCGCACTGCATCAGTTGCGGCTCACACAACCTGTGCAGGCAACGCTGATCACCGGCACCAAGCGCGAGAATCGCTTGTTGCCGCTGATCGACGCGGGTGCGGGCGACACGGTGACCGCGCTGGACATCGCGATGCCCGGGAACCGGCAGGCCCTTGAACAGATGCTGGCGCGCGGCGCGCACGTGCGCTACATCGACCACCATGAACCTGGCGACATCCCGACGCACCCGAATCTGGATGCGTTGATCGACACCGACCCGCAGGTCTGCACCAGCGTGCTGGTCGACCGGCTGCTTGACGGCGCGGCCAGGCGCTGGGCGATTGTCGGCGCCTACGGCGACAACATGCGTCAGGCCGCAACCCGGTTGGCCGATGCGCTGCAACTGGATGAAGCGACCCGAGCACGCTGGCGCGAACTGGGCGAATGCCTGAACTACAACGCCTATGGCGTGACGCTGCAGGATCTGCTCTATCCGCCTGAGCAGCTTTATCGCGCCGTATCGCCATTCGCCGACCCGGATGAGTTCATTGCCAAACAGCCGCACTTTGAACGGTTGTCCACTGCCCGTGCAGCCGACCTCCTGCAGGCTGAGCATGCCCCGGTCAGAACCTGCGCATCCGGCGCACGCATTTACCAGCTGGACGATGCGAACTGGGCGCGCCGCGTCTTCGGCAGCTTCGCAAACCATCGCGCCAACATCGAGCCGACGCTGGTTCATGCAGTAATTGCGCCCCGTTCGGGGGCCGGCTCCGTCACGCCCGAACAGAATCCCGAAGCAGCTTCCGAGCAGAACCGCTGCTACGTTGTCAGCGTCCGGGTGCCCCACGGCGCTGCGGTCAGTGCACATACGCTCTGCACCCGCTTCGGCGGCGGCGGCCGCGCACGCGCAGCCGGCATCGACTATCTTGGCGCCGATCAGCTCGACGCATTCGCCGACGCGCTGGCGCGCGCCTATCCTCAGCCTTGCAAGACAGAGCCGACGCCATGAGCGAACAGCCCACGCGCCGAGAGCGCACGATCACCGTCGAAACCTCCGAGCTGGGACCGGTACGCGTACGCCGACTGTCGCTTGGTGGCATGGCCCGGATCGCCGAGAGGCTTCGCGCCGAAGGTCAGCATGACGAGATCGCACTGGGCGATGCGCTGGTCACCGAAGTGCTGGTCGCCGGTATGGAAGGCGACCCGGTTCCCGGTGAGCAGCCTCCGGATGCTTTTGATCATGCGCGGCTCGCACTGCTGTCACAGGAAGACCGACGCTCGATCGCAGCAGCGGTACTGACGCTTGAAGGCATCAAGGCGACTGGTGACGGCGTCCTTGAAGATCCACGCAGTGTGCTGGCCCGTCGCTACAGTCATGTCCTGGAAACCGGCCGCGCGGTCGATCGGGAGAATCTGCCGGTCGACGAAGCCTTCGCCGATTCGCAGCCCGCGCAACCGGCAGCACCGAGCCCGCAGATCTCACTGTTCAACGATATTCTGCCGCCGCCGGCAGCGAGCGTCTCGGCACATCAAAGCCCGGAGGCTGCCTTGCTGCGACCGACTTCCAGCGCACCTCAAACGGCGCGCGAATCGTCATGGAAAAAGGAAAGGACGCGACTGCTGCAGGAGATTGCCGATCTGCAGGCTTCCCTTGAGCAACAAAGCACAGCGGCTGCAGATGACTTCCAGGCTACGCAGGCTCGCGATCAGAGCGCACTGGGCGCACGTTCATCGCGACGTGCGACGAATCCGGACCTGCAGGGTGAGGCGGCGGACACCGGCCGCTGGGCCGGGCGGGGCAACGGCTCCTGGACTGCCAATCTGACCGCTCAGCTGACGGAGACCTGGTTTGCGATGCAGGCGTCTTGGCGCAATGCGAATCGCGCTTTCGTCATCGCGGCCGCCTCGGTGCTGGCGCTTTTATTCGGAATTCAGTTTGCCTGGATCGCATCGCTGTACGGCGATCTGTCAGAGCAAAAAAGCCATTTCGAGACCCGCTTCGAACAGCAGCAGCAGGCACTGGACAAGGCCACGCAGACGGCCCGTGAGGCCGATGCACGAGCCCGGACCCTGGAGGAGCAGCTCAGGGCCGAACAGCAGAAGCTTGCGCAGATGAAAGCTGCGCAGCAAAGGTCCGCTCAGAAGAGGCCGCCACAACGGCAGGGCTCGACGACAAAGTCCAAATCGGGCACCAGCAAGAGCACCACCAGCAGCAAGACTCCAAGCAAGAGCGCTACCGGCAGCAAGACTGGCAGCCGATAGGCTTACAGGCCGAAGCCCTCACCGACCCGGTCAGGCGCTGCGCAAACGCGCCAGGCGAACCAGCGCAATCGTCAACAGCGGCAGTGAAAACGCCAACACCGTGGCCGTGATCATCAAGGCCCCCAGCTCACTGTAGTCGGCCGGCATCTTGATCGTGCCACTGGCCGCATCGCGCACCTGGCGCGTCACCGAGAACGCCTGGTTCAGATACTTGGTGCCCAGCTGCGAGGCCGACAGCGCAAGGTTCGTGAACGAAGCCATGACCGCGAAGTAAGTGGCTTTCAGTTTCTCTGGGGCCGAGTTCGCGATCCAGGCCAGCATCGGCACCATCGCGATCTGCCCAAGCGGCGATTCGATTGCGGTGTCGACCACCGCAATGAAGCGCGCATCGACCAACCCGCCGGTCATGGCGGCCGTCCAGTGGTGCAGTCCGTAGAACATGCCGATGATCGGTAGTGCCAACACGGTGCCCGCGACAGTCAGCATGCCGACCACGTGATAGATCGATCGCTCGGCCATGTAGCGGCGAAACACGAACAATCCGGCCAGCGTCAGGACATTGCCGATCAGCGAAAGTTCAGACAGAAACTGCTGATCGAAGCCGAGTTCGTCGATCATCCACCAGGTCTGGCCGGCCCCCGGACCCGGGATTGCCCGGAATACGAAGATCACGACGGCGGTGCCCAGCAAGGTTGCCCGGGACTGCGGATCGAGCTCGCGAACCAGGCGGATCATCAAGGTCAGAATCACGGTCATAGAGGCCGCAAAAACCAGCTCCTGACCATACGGCAGCTCGCCCAGCCCGACCACCAGTGAGACGACTGCGAACGCAAGACCGCCTCCAAGAACCCACCAGTTGACCGGCGGCGGCTCGGGCGCCATCAGCAGGACGCGGCGTGCATCCGGTGCCGACATGCCGGCGGCCCGCAGCCCACGGAAAGCCTTTCGCTGCAGCACCAGCGCAAAGATCACACCGGCTACCGAGACCATCGGAATCAGCAGCGCCAATTCATAGACCGTTACGTAGACCGTAACCTTGGCTTGTTCAGCCAGATGCTGAACGCCACGCAGCATCACCACATTGACCAGCGCAACCAGCAGGCCGCCGCCAATGATCGCAACCCGTCCGAGGGTCTGCATGGTCGTGTGCATGGCGCGACGCTGCTCAACGGGCAGCGGGTTGCCATCGGACCCGACATGCGGCACGGCTTCGACGGTCATGGCATCGGCAACCACGTCCTGCATCACGTACCCGACTGGAGCCAGCAAGGCAGACAGCACGAACCAGAACTCGACCCGCGCGATCGATCGCATCGCAGTCGGATCAGCCAGCAGCCCGATCATGATCAGCAGGCTGGCGGTAATCAGACTGGCCCCGGCGAAAACGAACAGCGACTTCCAGCGCCACAGCAGATCGACCATATGCCCAAGCGGCATCTTCAGCGCCCACGGCAGACCCGCCCAGAAGCCGAGCGCGGCCAGGAATTCGGCCGACAGCCCGAGATATTCCTTGACGAAAAAGGTGCCGACGATCGCGGTCAGTCCTGAGATGCCGGCCGCAAGGTAAACCATCAGCGGCGGCAGGAAGGAGAGCCGAAATTCACGGGCTAAACCAAGAATGATGCGATCGAACCAATCTTTCATCGCGCTAAGTTACCATCGCCGAAGAATGTCTGCCTTGACCTGCGGCAGCGCCCTGTCGAGCGGCTGCAGGGCACGGTCGTGCCTGTCGGCCAGCCTCTGACAGGCACAAGGCAATCAGACTGATTTCGACGCCGGAAGGAAACATCAATGACCGAGACAACCCTGCATGACCGGATTCTTGCCGCCGTCGAGGATGGCTTCGACGATCAGGTCCGTTTCCTTGCCGACCTGACCCGTATGCCGTCGCTGCGCGGTCAGGAGGCGAGCGCCCAGGATGCGATGGCCGCGGCCATGCGTTCACGCGGTCTGAGCGTCGACCGCTGGAAGGTGGATGTCGATGAGATCAGCCATCTGCCCGGGTTCTCGCCCGTCACCGTCTCCTATGACGATGCCTGGAACGTGGTCGGCACGCACCGGCCGCGCCAGGCAACCGGCCGTTCGCTGGTGCTCAATGGTCATATTGACGTGGTGCCGACCGGACCACTCGACATGTGGACCGATCATCCTTTCAATCCAAAGGAAAAGGACGGCTGGCTTTACGGACGCGGCGCTGGCGACATGAAAGCGGGTCTTGCGGCCAACCTGTTTGCAATGGACGCGCTGGCCCGTTGCGGCCTGGCCCCGGCCGGTGAGGTCTATCTGCAGTCAGTCATTGAAGAGGAATGCACCGGCAATGGCGCGCTGGCCTGTCTGGCGCGCGGTTATCGCGGCGATGCAGCGATCATTCCCGAGCCGATGGGTGAGCACCTGCTCAGTGCTCAGGTCGGTGTGATGTGGTTCCAGGTCAAGGTTCGCGGCCGGCCTGCGCACGTGGCCGTGGCTGGCACCGGCGCCAACGCGATCGAAGCCTGCTTTCCGCTGGTGCAGGCGCTGCACCGGATGGAGCACCGCTGGAATGCGCAGGGTCATCCGGCTTTCGAGGGCCATGCGCATCCGGTCAACTTCGTCCTCAGCCGCATTGAGGGCGGCGACTGGACATCCAGCGTGCCGGCCTGGTGCACCTTCGATATGCGCATCGGCCTGTTCCCCGGCATGGACCTGGCGCAGGTCCGTCAGCAAGTGGAAGAAACGATCGCCGCCGCGGCCCGTGAAGATGGCTTCCTGTCGGCCAACCCACCGCAGGTGGTCTATCACGGCTTTCAGGCCGAGGGCTGGGTGCTGCCGCAGGGGTCGGCCGCACAGCAGCTGCTCGAGCGCTGCCATGCGCAGGTGACCGATGAACCACTGCCGCAGGTGGCCAGCACCGGCACGACCGATGCCCGCTTCTTCGGGCTGTATCAGGGCATCCCGGCACTGGTCTACGGTCCACATGCCGAAAACATCCATGCCTTCGATGAGTGCGTCAGCTTAGACTCGATGCGCAG
>JAURMJ010000412.1 GCA_030830765.1 Quisquiliibacterium sp. | reverse complement strand
TTTGCTCTCGGCATCCGCCATATCGGTGAGGAAGTTGCCCGCCAGCTGGCCCAGGAGTACGGCGATCTGCAACCCTTGATGGATGAAGACTGGGACACCCTGCAGGCGCGCAAACAGGCAGTCCAGAAAGAGAATGTCAAACGACGTGGACGCTCCGAGCCGCTTGAGCCGGTGCCGCTCGAAGGGATCGGGGTCGAAATCATTGATAGCCTGCGCAGTTTCCTTGCCGAGTCTCATAATCGGGCTGTGATTGATGCCTTGCTTGAGGCAGGGGTGCATTGGCCGGTGGAAAAGAAGCCGCAGGTTGGGCATCTGTCGGGGAAAAGCTTCGTGCTGACTGGCACGTTGCCAACGATGACCCGTGATGATGCCGGTGCGCTGATCCGGACGCATGGTGGCAATGTCGTCTCCTCGGTCTCGAAGAAGACCGATTACGTCGTGGCTGGCGAAGCAGCTGGCAGCAAGCTTGAGCGTGCACGGGAGTTGGGAATTACGGTCCTGGACGAACCGGGGCTGCTGCGCCTGATCGGAGAAGAGTAATGACAATAGGGATCATCGGCGGCAGCGGTTTGTCACGCCTGGCTGGGCTCGAGTTGATCGAGCGAAAGACAATCACCACGCCGTTCGGGATGCCCTCAGCTGCGTTATCGGTCGGCCGCTTGAACGGCGTTGAAGTGGTCTTTCTGGCGCGCCACGGCGATGAACACACGATCGCCCCACACCAGATCAATTATCGAGCCAACATCTGGGCGATGAAGCATTTGAATGCGGAGGTTGTCGTCGCGGTGGCTTCGGTCGGCGGCATTCGCGCTGATCTCGGTCCAGGATCTCTGGTCGTGCCGGATCAGATCATCGACTACACACACGGACGCGCCAGCACGTTTTTCGAGGGGCACGGGCAACCGGTCACCCACATCGATTTCACGCATCCTTACGATTCAAGCGTACGTGCCTTGCTGATGAAAGCAGGTAAACGGGCTGGCGAAATGCTTGTTGACGGAGGGACGTACGGTTGTGCACAGGGGCCTCGCCTGGAGACCGCGGCCGAGATCCGGCGCATGGAGCGGGATGGCTGTGATTTGGTCGGCATGACTTGCATGCCCGAGGCCGCATTGGCTCGGGAACTGGGAATCCCCTACGCAATGTTGTCCGTGGTGGTCAATCATGCTGCCGGCAAAGGCGATAGCCATCAGGGTATTGAGCTGGACGCGATCCACGCGATGCTCGATGCCAGCATGCAGCGCGTGGTCAAGGTGCTGGAAGCCGTACTTACGGAGTGAGCGCTTGGAGCAGGTCATGCTCCAGTGCCAACTGCTCGCGCGGCTGAGCCAGGGCTGGCGCATCGATCAGGAAAATATCCTCGACGCGCTCACCAAGCGTTGAAATGCGCGCGGTGTAGAGATTGACCTGATGACGCGAAAGTACGCTTGCGATGCTGTACAGCAGTCCTGTTCGATCATTGCCTGCTACAGATAACAAGTAATGCTGCCCGCGTTCGTCAGGCCGCAGGTCGACGGTCGGTTCGATCGGGAAATAGCGCGAGCGCCGAGAAATCCGTCCTCGCACTGGCGGCGCCAGTGGCTTCTTTCTGGCAAGTTGTTCTGTCAGTTCACATTCCACCAGGGACAGAATATCCCGGTATTCGTACGCGGCATTCGGATCAACGACCAGAAAACTGTCCAAGGCGTATCCATGGCGGGTGGTGTTGATTCTTGCATCCAGGACCGACAGATTCTTGCGATCGAAGTATCCGCAGATCCTTGCAAACAACTCGGGCTGGTCAGGCAGGTAGACCACGACTTGAAACCCCTCTCCAATCGGAGCCAGTCGCGCCCGGACGATCGGGCTCGTTGCGTTTGCATGTGGATGCAGGACGCGGGTTTGCCAGGCAATATCGTTTGCGTCGGTGCGCAGAAAGTATGCGACATCGAGCTTTGACCAGAACTGCGCGTAGCGATCATCCGAAACTGCATACAGATTCAGGATCCGACGGGCCTCACGACGCAGCTCATCAAGCTGCTCGGATGCGGCAGGCATGTCACCGCTGAGCGCACGCTTGGTTGATTCGTACAGATCATGCAGAAGCTTGCCCTTCCAGGCGTTCCAGACTTTTGGGCTGGTGCCGCGGATGTCGGCGACGGTCAGTAGATAAAGAGCAGTCAGCCGTTCTTCTGTTCGAACCAGTCCTGCGAACCGTTCGATCACTTCGGGGTCGGCCAGATCCTGCTTTTGCGCCACCTGCGACATCGTAAGATGGTGTTCGACCAGAAAGACAATCAGCGCGGCGTCCTGGCGAGGCACCATGTGCAGACGACAAAATCTTCGGGCATCGGCCATCCCGAGAACTGAGTGATCTCCGCCGCGTCCCTTGGCAATGTCATGGAAGAGCGCCGCAACGTAGAGCCGCCACTGTTTTGGGAAATTTGCCATCAGCTGGCTGCATTGCGGATATTCGTGCGCATGCTCGGCCATCGCAAACCGACGCAGATTACGCACGACCATCAGGATGTGCTGGTCGACCGTGTAAACATGAAACAGGTCATGCTGCATCCGCCCCACGATTCTCCGAAAAGCGGGCAGGTATCGTCCGAGTACCGACCACTGATTCATGCGGCGAAGCACGCGGGTCACGCCACGTGGTTGCTGCAAAAGCTTCAGGAACAGGGCGCGGTTTTCCGGAGCAGCTCGGAACGATGCATCCATGCGCATGCGCGAATGCCAGATCGACCGCAGCGTAGGCACAGTCAGCCCGCTCAGCTCTGCATGCGTCGCCAGACACAGAAAGGCGCGAAGAATTGCGGATGGATCCCGATCGAAGAGTTCGGGATCGATCGCATCGAGAAATCCGCGTCTGTTCTGAAACTCGTGATCGATCGGTTCCGGCGCGGCGTCAGGGGCCGGAAACAACTCATTTTCCAGGTTCAGCAGCAAGATGGTGCTCATCTGTGTGACCTGTTTGGCCGCCCAGAAGTAGCGCTGCATGACTTCTTCGGAGGCGCGTCGTGCACTGCCACCATGCAGGCCAAGAAATTCAGCGACCTGTGCCTGCAGATCAAAGACCAGACGATCTTCGCGACGGCCCGCCAGAATGTGCAGGCATGCACGGATTCGGCGGATCATCCGTTCGCTCGAGCGCACCGCTCTGAGCTCCGCCGCCGTGGCCAGTCCATGCCGCCCAAGTTCGGTCCAGCGCGA
>JAURMJ010000411.1 GCA_030830765.1 Quisquiliibacterium sp. | reverse complement strand
GCCTCAGTGCCGTTTGGTCCTGGCGCTGGCGAATACATGGGTTGGATGAAGCATGGCGGTGGTACCAAGCTGATGAAGGAACTGCACGCCAAGTACAACGTCGAGGTGATCCCCTGTGGACTGATCTCGCCGGAGGCTTCAGGCTGGTTCCGCAAGGAAATCAAATCGGTGGAAGACCTCAAAGGCCTGAAGATGCGTTTCTTCGGTCTGGGTGCCAACGTGATGCAGAAGCTTGGTGTTTCCACACAGCTGCTGCAGGCTGGCGAGATCTTCCAGGCACTGCAGCTTGGCACGATCGATGCGACCGAATTCTCGATGCCGATGATGGATCTGACGCTGGGCTTCCACCAGGTGGCCAAGCACTACTATTTCCCGGGCTGGCATCAACAGACCACGATCAACGAACTGATCATCTCGAAGAAGAAGTGGGCTGAGTTCAGTGCTGCTCAAAAAGCAATCATCGAAAACGCCTGTGACGCACTGATGCTGCAGCAGTTCGCTGAGGGTGAGGCAGGTCAGGGCAAGCCGCTGGCCGAAATGAAGGCTAAGGGTGTGACGCTGCATCGCTGGCCCAAGGAAATGCTCGATGCGTTCGAGAAGGCCTGGAACGAAGTTGCTCAAGAGCAGATCGCCAAGAGCCCAGAGTTTAAAAAGGCTTGGGACTCCTATACCGCCTTCCGTAAAGAGTATTCGCTTTGGAAGGATCTCGGCTATCTGCAATAAACCGAGTCTGGCCTGAATCGCAAATTCGGGCCCTCTTTGTGAAAATGGCGCCATTTCTGTCACTGGGAATGGCGCCATTGTTGAGTTGGTGAACTCGCTGCTGACAGTCTTTCGTCAGGATTTCTAAGCGGCTGGCCTTTGGAGTCCGAACCATGATTTTTCTGGTCCGATTGAGCAGTGCGATTGACGCTGTTTTAGAGCGTGTCGCACTTTTGTTTTCCTGGATGTTCGTTGCCTGCATTACGGTGATCACCTTCGATGTGATCACACGCAAAGTCGGATTCCAGCTGCCGATGTTCGGTTCAACCCGCTTGCAGGAGCTTGAGTGGCATATCCACGCCTTCCTGTTTACGACTTGGATCGGTTACGCGTACATCAAAAATACGCACGTGCGCATCGACGTTTTTGTGGGCGGCTTGTCCTATCGGAAGAAGGTCTGGCTGGAGCTGATCGGCTGTCTGGTTTTCGCGACGCCGTATCTTGTAGTTGCCGTGCCTTATGCGCTTGATTTCTTTATGGTGTCCTACCAGCAAAACGAGAGTTCGGACACGCCCAACGGGTTGGCCTGGCGCTGGATCGTCAAGTTCTTCATGTTCTACGGGATGGCGAGCGTCGCGCTTGCGGTGCTGTCCGTAGCCTCGCGTTGTGTGGTCGTGCTGTTCGGACCGCCTGAACTGGCCAAGAGCACTTCGGTGCCGTTGGCATCCTCACACTGACGCGGAGACTGCCTGATGTTTCCTGATTACATTGTCGACCACCTGGCGGTGGTCATGTTCTTCGCGCTGATTGCGTTCATGTTCATTGGCTACCCGGTAGCCTTCCGGCTGGGCGCTTGCGGCGTGTTCTTCGGACTGCTGGGTTACTACGAAGGCGTATTCAACATCGTGCAGTTTGCCAATCTGCTTCCGCGCCTTTATGGGCAGGCAGTATCCAACCAGGTTCTGGTCGCGATTCCGATGTTCATCTTCATGGGCACGATGCTTGAAAAGAGCCGTGTCGCCGAGGATCTGCTCTACACCCTGCAGGTACTGCTTCGACGGGTTCCGGGGGGGCTGGCCATTTCTGTGACGGTACTTGGTACTGTGATGGCGGCTACTACCGGAATCGTTGGTGCATCGGTTGTGATGTTGACCCTGATCGCTCTGCCCGCGATGATGGAGCGACAGTACAGCAAGGAATTGTCGGTCGGCGTGATCGCTTCTGCCGGGACGCTTGGCATCCTGATTCCTCCCAGCATCATGCTGGTGATCATGGGGGACTTGATCGGTTTGTCGGTCGGCGCCCTGTTCATGGGAGCTGTGATCCCCGGGGCGTTGCTCAGCGTGCTGTATGTTGTCTACATCATGGTGCTGGCCAAGCTGAAACCGAACCTCGCGCCGTCGCTGGGTACGGAAGACGGGCCGTCGACCAAGCTTGAACTCTGGAAGATGGTTTTCCGGAGTTTCGTGCCACCAGCCTTTCTGATTGGATTGGTTCTTGGTTCGATCTTTGCTGGCTGGGCGACGCCCACGGAAGCCTCGGGTGTCGGAGCCTTGGGTGCGATTATTCTCGCCTGGGCCAACAAGCAGCTCACCATGAAGGTGTTCAAGGAGGTCATGCATTCGTCGGCACTGACCAATGCGATGGTGTTCTTCATCATCTTCGGCGCGACGATGTTCTCCTACGTGTTCCGTGCGCTCGGCGGTGATGATGTCGTCGTCGAACTGCTGGAGGCTATGGGACTGAACACGGGTTGGGAGGTGCTCGCCTTTGTGATGGCGCTGGTGTTTGTGATGGGCTTTTTCTTTGACTGGATTGAGATCTGCCTGATCGTGATCCCGGTGTTCGGCCCGATTCTCGGCAAGCTGGACTTCGGTTCGGCGGTCCAGTCCGGGCAGCCGGTTCTGCTGTGGTTCTCGATCCTGCTGGCCACGAACATGCAGTCTGCCTTCCTGACGCCACCCTTCGGCTTTGCGCTGTTCTACATGAAGGGGACCGTGCCCAAGGACATCACAATGGGTCACATCTACCGCGGCATTATTCCTTTCGTGCTGATACAGTTGTTCGCGGTATTCCTGTGTATCGTCTACCCGGATCTGGTGTTGTACCTGCCGCGTAGCATGGGGCTGCTCGACTGAGGCTGCCCGAGGCTGGTGCATTTTGCCAGCCTGGTTTCAGGAAGTGGCCCCGTTTGGGGCCACTTTTCTTTGGAAAGGCGATTGGTAACGAACATGGCGCCCACATTGGAAGGCAAGCTGGTCGTAGCGATTTCGTCTCGTGCGGTCTTTGACTTCGAGGCCGAAAATCAGGTTTTTGAGCGCAATGACGACGCAGCCTATATGGCGCTTCAACGCGAACGGCTCGATCTGCCGGCAAAACCGGGGGTCGCCTATGCACTGGTCCGAAAGCTGCTGGCCTTTGATGCGCCCGAGACCTCCGAGCAGCAGCGCCGGGTCGAGGTTGTTGTTCTCTCACGCAATGACCCGGTCAGCGGGCTCAGAGTGTTCCGTTCGGCAAAGCAAAGTGGTTTGCGGCTTGAGCGTGGTGTTTTTACCCGTGGACGCACGCCCTGGCCTTACCTGACGCCGCTCAAGGCAAATTTGTTTTTGTCGGCCAATCCTGAAGATGTGCGTGCTGCACTTGAAGCAGGATTTCCTGCCGCACGGGTTTTCCCCGAGTCGGTTCGTGCATCCGAATCGCATCCTGGCGAGATCCGGATTGCCTTTGACGGCGATGCTGTGCTTTTTTCAGATGAATCCGAGCGTGTTTTCCAGCGCGATGGGTTGGATGCTTTTCAACAGTACGAGGTCGAGCATGCGGCCAGCCCTCTGCCACCCGGCCCGTTCAAACCATTGCTCGAAGCGCTCCATCGACTGCATGAGGGGCACATTGCGAGTGGCATGCGCGTACGCACTGCGCTGGTGACGGCCCGTAGTGCACCGGCCCATGAACGCGCCATCCGCACATTGATGCAGTGGGGAATCGAGGTGGATGAGGCAATGTTCCTGGGTGGCCTGTCCAAGGGACCGTTTCTGCGTGAATTTGAGCCAGATTTCTATTTCGACGATCAGACTGGACATTGCGAGTCCGCTGCAAAGGTCGGGCCGACCGGGCATGTGCTTGCTGGCGTCGCTAATTCACCGCAGACGTGAACTCCGGATGCACAGTGATCTGCGAGTGGATTGACAGATGAAACTCCTGGATGAAGCGATGCAATCAGCAATACTCTGCTTCGCGTAGGATGGTCGCTTCAATCCAGAGGAGTTCCAAAATGCCGTTCATGATTATGACGACCGACAAACCGGGTGCCGGTCCCCTGCGCGAGAAACTGCGTGCCGAACATATCGCGTACCTCAAGTCCAAGCTTGATCTGCTGTTGGCTGGGGGCGCGCTCCTCGATGATGCTGGCCAGGCGGCAAGCGGCGGGTTGCTGATTGTGGATACCGATGATCGGGCGGTCGCCGAGCAATTCATTGCCGAAGATCCGTTCACGAAGGGCGGGCTTTTCTCCAGCACCGTGGTGACCCGTTGGCGCAAAGGCTTTTTTGACGGCAAGGCGCTGCTCTGAGGTGAATGCCTGTGTCAGGCGAAGCTCCGTGCGGCACCGATTGAGGCTGCCTTGTTTAGACTCGCCTGGCATGCGTTTGGGGAGCGTTCAGCGTTCAGAGCGCTTCTATTTTTGCCGAATCCGGATTTTTGACGAAGGCTGAAAATTCATCGGCCATCCTCGTGCACTCGCGGATGGCGCGTCGCCAGTCTCGCAAGCGCGCATCATGATTTGTGCCGTACCGATAAAAATCCTTGCGGTCCGGCAGTTTGCCATTGGGTAACCGCGCAAGCAGCTGCTGCGACGGAACAACCAGCAGCACATTATCGAGCCAGTCATGGCCCCTGATACCGATGCCGTGTCTGCGCCAGGGCAGAAATTTGTCCAGCCAGCCAGCGGTCACCTGGGACGTGAAATGGGGGTAAAGCACGATGCCGTCGAGCGCACGCCATCGCCAGTAAAGGTGGTAATCGATGAGCCCTCCATCCCAGTAGGCACCCTGCGGCGCCCCGTATGGAGTGCGAACCGGGTCGGCGAGCAACGGGATTGATCCCGAGGCGAGCAGCGCATCTTCAAGATTTGATGCAGACAGCTTGACCCGATGGGTATTGAAGGCATCCGGAAGCATGGATTCAGACGAAGCCAGGTCTTGAGCTGTTGCTTCGGGTAGACCTGAGAGCTGACTGCAGAACAGTACCCGTTGCAGGTGCTTGGCGAGCCGATCCCGTCCAAGCGCGTTGTCGATCGCGGCCAGTGCAAAGCGTCTGCGCTCGGCATACCGTCCGACATCTTCTCGACCACGGGCCGTCACAATCTGCAATACATGGTCTGGCGCGATCGACGCCATGAACTGATCGTCCTGCCCACCAGTCAGCGTCTGTACAACTGATCGGCAGATTTGCGAGACTACCTTGGCCCCAGGTTTCTCTGGATACCGCTGCACTTCAAGATAGGCCTCTTCGAGTCGGTCCAGCGCGGGCAGCGGATCGATCTGCGCGGCAGCAGCAAGACGCCATGCACCGATCGACGCACCTGCCAAAAGACGTCTG
>JAURMJ010000410.1 GCA_030830765.1 Quisquiliibacterium sp. | reverse complement strand
GGATCCAGGCGCGACGTTAATCTCGCGAACGCGGTCGTTGCTGCCAACGGCGCCGATCCGAAGAATCCGCTTCCCCTGTCGAATGCGACCGTCACCGGCATTGAAGACACGACGCCGACCGAGGGTTACTCGCTCGAGCCTGAGATCACCGAAGAGGATGTCCGCAAGCGCCAGGAAGCATTGGGATTGAAAATGCCTCCGGATGTCACGCTGCCAGCGCCGGCTGGTGGTGGCGTGATCGAGGTGACCGGTAAGATTCCGACCACGACTCCGACACCTGCGCCGGCTCCCGCACCTGCACCTGCTCCCGAACCGTCCCCGACTCCCGCTGCCGCGCAGCCGACAGCTTCCGCCCCCGCTGCCGTCTCGCCCGAGACCGGTCTGACTGCCGATGAGCAGGACGAACTCGACCAGCTGATTGCTGTCGAGGACAGCGGAATGCTGTCTGATGATCAGGCTCAGACTCTCGAATCTTACCGGCGCCGCCTTGCGATCAAGGCGATGCTGGCAGCCGAAACCACAACCACACCAGAAAATGCCGTTCAAGAACAAGGCTCAGATGAAGGCGTGCTTCGCCGCGAAGGATCCCAAGTGGGATTGCAAGAAGTGGATCGAGGAGGGCGGCCTCCCGAAGGCGGAGGGGCCCAAGTCCAAGGGCAAGCCCAAGTCCAAGCGGAAGGGCTGACGCCACTTACCGATCAGGAGACCAAGGATTTCATCAACCTTGAAGCTCAGGCTATGCAGTGGGGTTCTGATTACCTCACTCCAGATGAGCGGCAACGGTATGAGGAACTTGGGTGGAGAATCGATGACCTGAGAAAAGCTGGCTGGTCGTTCGATGAGCAGGCGGGATGGACCGCGCCTGGGCAGGCTCCGGCCGCCCCGGCGGCTCCGGCCGCCCCGACTCCGGAAAAAGCCCCGGATTTGAACCAAGTTCAACGCCTCGGAAAGCTGGCAATGTCCAGAGGCGAGACCTTTGCACAGGCCGCCGCCAACCTTGCAGAGGAACTTCCGAGGGTCACAGATCCTGATGAACGCGCTGTCTACGAGGAAACGATCAGGTTGCTGAATGAGGAGGCGGCGAAGCAGGAGGCACAGAAGCCAGCTCCGTCACCCGCCACCAAACCCGAATCCGAAATCCACTCCGCCAAGCTCCCGAAGGAATTGGCCGGAGCGAAGCCGCGCTACAACTTCGCCACGGCGGTCTATCAGCCGACGTTCGCCAGCGATTTCGATCGTGCCGCGTTCATCCTGGCTCAAACAACGCCGTCGAAGCGCGAAGCAGATTACCTGGCGTGGGCGAAAAAGGTCTCTGGTCTGACCGAGAACCAGATTCGCCAGCACGGCAACGAACTTCGTTTGCAGATGCGGCAGCAAGTTCGACAGACTCCTGGTGGAACTCAGCAGAAGCCGGCCGCACTGACCGTTGCTCAACAGCCGATCACTGCGGTGGCCGTTCTTTCTGCGGCAGAGCAACGGCCGGCGGTCACGGCGCCAGCACCGGCGCCTGCACCCGCTCCCGGCACTGCCCAGGCTCCCAAGACAGCCCGTGATCTTGCTGAAGACTTGGCGCTCTTGAGAGCTCAGAAACCGAGACCTCTTAAAAAACTGTACGGTCCCAATCCTACAGAGAAACAAAAGGAGGCTTACAAGGCGGCGATGTCCGACTGGAACAAGCAGTACCGAAAGGTTGCTCAACTCCATAAGCGAACGCTTGATCAGGAAAACGCCAATCGCACATCCAAGGTTCGTCCTGCATCTCCCGGCGAGCAGACTCAATCTCCAGCTGCGGCTGCAACGCCGATGCAAGAGGGCATCGATAACATCAAGTACGTCAGCGAACCCGTCGCTCAAGCTCGAGGCGGCGGCATGGACGCAAAAGATGCGAAGGAAAAACTGGTCCAGCAGCTGGAACGTGCAGTTGAGGCCGCGCCTGCTGACAGTGATCAGCAGTATCGCGATTTAATTTCGGCGGGTCAGACGGATCTTGAAGAGCGATTCAAGACCGTGAACGACAAGAACATGGGCGAAGGTTTCGAGGCTAAGTACCGGAAAGCTCATGAACTTGGAAAACAGTTGCTCGCTAAGTATGGTCCGATCGTTCCGAAGGTTACGATCGAGATCCCTGGAGACGGCACCTACACCGTTGCCAACACAAAGCAGGCGTTGAATCAGGTTCTGGACAAAGCACGGAAGCTGAATACGTCCATTGCAAAGGGGCCTGTGCGTGCTCCAGCTGCTGCTAGAAAGCCAGAACGGCCCAAGGAAGCGTTGATGCGAATGGCCAAGCAGGCGACGCAGGTGTATGGCAAGAACGCTGCTGCTAAGTTGCGCGAGCAGGCTAACAACGCGGATCTTGACCTAACCGATGAGCAACGCAATGACCTGCGTGTCGTTGCGGATATGCTGACTCCAGTGGCGAAATCCACCGCCCAATCCGCCATCGACGCAATCGACAAGATCAACAAGGGCTTGTCCGAAAACCAGTATTCGGATCCGTTGTTCCTGACTCCGCTGGCGAAGTTGGTTTTGCAAATTGCCAAGTCGCTCATAAAAGCTGGCATCGCAGTAGATCAGGCGATCCGTCAGGCAATCGCTCAGGCTCGCGAACAACTTCCGGATGACCCCACAAACGACGCCCAGTTGGAAGAACGCCTGATTCGTGATGCTGAGTACACGGCTGCTGTTGCAGCTGGTGACATGGAGACAGCGCAGCGGATGGTTGATGAGGCTGCATTAAAGGCGGGGTACAAAACCAAAGGATTTCACCGAACACCGAAAGCGTTCACCAAGTTTATTCCTGGAGGACCTAAAGCTGAGGCTCAATTCTGGACCACCAAAGCAGGAGAATTTAGAACCCTGTTTGGTCAGTCAGGAAGAGCCATTTGGTTTGGATCGTCTCCAGAGAATCTTCCTGCATACCACAACGAGCCAAGTGGAAGTGGCGTTGTGCTTGAGGTGTATCTGAAAAACCCATCACCACTGCAAATTGATGATGACACCAGAGAATGGGGTCGAGATTTGTATGCAGATGGGTCAAAGCAATTTCCACTTTTGCTGTCCGATGAACACATTCAGAGCATCAGGAAGGACGGCTACACTGGCATAGAATATTGGAATAACGGCAAGACTGCTGATAAATCTGCGCCAGATGAGATGGTGGTATTTGATCCCACCCAGATCAAATCCGCTGATCCCGTCACCCGCGACAATCAAGGCAACGTCGTTCCCCTTTCTCAGCGATTTCAATCCTCGACTGCGGATATCAGAGGTGCGGCCGCTGCACCGGAGCAGCTGGCATTTCAAAACGCGCTTCCGACCGTCTCTCAGGGTACAGCCGCTCAACAGACTGCTGGAGTTCAGGCCGCCGCCGAAGCCCAGGGTCGCGAGCTTGGCCCCGAACCCACCGGCAAGCCCCAGACACTCGAAGAGGCGACCGCCGAAGTGCGCGACGCGATCGGCCAGCTGATCGAGTCCATCACGCCCAAGGCCGGGTTCACGGGCGGCCCGAG
>JAURMJ010000046.1 GCA_030830765.1 Quisquiliibacterium sp. | reverse complement strand
TCAGCCTCAGGCATACCCTGCGACTTCTGGAAACCAATCATCGTCTGATCGTAGGCTGCAACGATCTGCTGCTCCGTGTCGGTCGAGTAACGCTCGCGATGCACGATCGCCGGTTGAGCAAGGCGCGGTTTGATCGAAGCAGGTCTGGTCGGATCGGGATATCCGACGCACATCCCGAAGATCCCGAACGCGTTGTTCGGCAAACCGAGTTCCTCGGCCACCTTCTCAGGATGATTACGCATCGCGCCGATGTAGACGGTGCCCAGGCCCATCGACTCGGCAGCCGCTGCAGCATTCTGCGCAGCCAGCGCCGCATCGACTGCTGCGACCAGGAACATCTCAAGATAGCGGTTGCCATCAGTCGCGATGCTGGTGCGCTCGCCGGCACGGTCCAGACGCGACAGATCAGCCACCCAGACGAGGAACAGCGGGCACTCACGCACATGCGCCTGATTATTGGCGAGCACCGACAGGCGCGCCTTGCGCTCCGGATCCTGAATGGCAATCAGACTCCAGCACTGCAGGTTGGATGAGGTTGCTGCAGACTGCGCCGCGGCGACCATCCACTCCAGTGTCCCTGCGGGCAGCGGTGCATCACTGAAGGCACGCACCGAGCGGTGGGTCAGCAGCGACTCGATAACCGCGTTTGGCGCGGAGGTCTGCAGCGGCGGCGAATCACCATAGCGCAGACCAAGCAGGTTGACCGCCGTCTCGTCGGCGGTCAGGACGTTTTGGGGGGTATTAGCATTCATAGCCTTGGATTTTATCGGTGGTCAGGCAGAAAATCGGCAAAGCCCACACGGCACCACGCAATAAAAGCCCGCATCGCGGAAGATCTTGCCCCGATCTGGATCAAGATCGCCTGTTTCCTGAGACTGGGGAATGACAGTCGGCCATGCCTCCGGTCATTCGTTCGCGCAGCGCTGATGTGCCCCCGGATGCGGTCAGTTCGGGCCAGTCATTCGTGACGCCGCCGCAGGGCCGAATGGCTTCCGAAACCGAGCATCACCGCCACACCCCAGAACATCGGCGCGAACACCAGCGACCCGGTCAGCACGACAGATAACGCACTTCCCAGCGCACCAAAGGCTGTCGGCATCGTCGTCTGAGTGGCATTGACCATGGCCATCCGCAGACCCACCGCTTCGCCCAGTCGGTTCGGTGGGGTCACCCTGTGCAATAACGCCATCACGGACGGGTGACCAGTCCCCAGGCCCAGACCAAGCAGGAAGGCCAACGCAATCATCCCGTAGTGACTGGTCACCAGTGGGAATGCGAGATAGACAAGGCCAGCTGCCGCCTGCGCACCGCCAATCATCTGCCATTCGCTGAAGCGTCGCGCAAAGATCGGCATGGCCAGCCTGACAACGAAGGTTGCCGCTGAGAAAGCGCCAAGCACCAACCCGATCTGACTGGCCGAGAGCCCGACCTGCGATCCCTGAACCGGCACCAGAAACATCTGCAGGCGCCAGGCGGAGGCAGGCATCACAACCGCCACATAAAGGCTGCGCAGCTGCGGGGTTTTCAACAGGTCCAGCACGCGCCCCTTGCTCTGGCCGGACACCGGCTCGGTCGAACCACGTACGTCGATCCGCCAGACCCACTGCATCAGCGCAAAAGTCAATGAGGCGAGCCCCACCGACATGGCGAACGAGGCCCAGTAGCCCGGCGTGCTGCCGACATGATCAATCAGCCAGCCGGCGCAGATCGGTCCAAGAAAGCCGGACGCTGAATAGCCGACCGACAGCATCCCGAAATTCCGGACCCGATCAGCCGAAGTCCCGACCTCCCCGGTCAGTTTCTGAATGCAGATGTGAAACAGGATGAAACCCGTTCCCGCAAACACACTGTTCACAAACAGGGCAGGCAGGGTCGTGAAGCTTGCCGGGATTGCACAGGCCGTGGCCAGCCCAGCCATGCCGAGCAGCATCGGTCGACGCGAGCCCACCCGATCGACCCACCGGCCCATGCTGACCGACAACAACATCGGCAGCATTGCGTATAGCGAGAGCAGCAGTCCGACCACAAAGGTGGGCGCCTGCAGGCCGATTGCAGTCAATGAGACCGTCACGCGGCTGGCGGCAAATGCCCCATAGCCGGTCATCGACAGGCAAATCAGTATGAACATCGTTGGCGCCTTGTCTGGCGCCAATGATTTCTTCGCAGTGGGGTCTGGGTCGGGCAGGGATCAGTCTCCAGTCCGAATCAGCGCGAGGCCCGCACTGGGCAGAGGCCGGACTCAGACACGCTCCGCGACCCACCCCGAGACCGCCGCCAGCGCCTGCGGCAGCGCGGTTGGATCGGACCCGCCAGCCTGCGCCATATCCGGGCGTCCGCCGCCTTTACCGCCAACCTGCTGCGCTACAAAATTGACCAGTTCTCCGGCTTTGACGCGCGCTGTCGCATCGGCGGTCACCCCGGCGATCAGGCTGACCCTGCCGCCATCGACCGCCGCCAATACCACGGCGGCCGTCTTGAGCTTGTCCTTGAGTTTGTCCATGGTCTCGCGCAACGTCTTGACGTCAGCGCCTTCCAGCGCGGCCGCCAGGACCTTGATGCCGTTGATGTCGACAGCCTGCGCAGCCAGATCATCGCCCTGGGAGGAGGCAAGCTTGGACTTCAGACGAGCGAGTTCCTTTTCCAGGGACTTTGCATGGTCAAGCATCTGCTCGATCTTCTGAGTGAGCTCCGACGGTGGAGCCTTGACCGCCGCAGCGGCTTCTCCCAGGCTGGCCGACAGGCGTTGCACCCAGCTCAGCGCATTGTCACCGGTCACAGCCTCGATCCGGCGGATACCTGCCGCAACACCGCCTTCGGCAACCACTTTGAACAGGCCGATATCACCAGTGCGCGTCACGTGGGTTCCACCGCACAACTCGCGGGAAAAACCAATGTCCAGTACGCGCACCGAATCACCGTACTTCTCGCCGAACAGCGCCATCGCGCCGCCCTTGACCGCGTCGTCAAACGCCATCACGCGCGCCTGAGTGGCTGCATTGGCAAGGATCTCGCGATTGACGATTTCCTCAACGGCGCGGATCTGCTCAGCGCTAAGCGCGGAATCGTGGCTGAAGTCAAACCGCGTCTTGTCCGGATCAACCAGCGAGCCCTTCTGCTGGACATGCGAGCCCAGAACCTCACGCAAGGCTTTGTGCATCAGGTGCGTGGCCGAGTGGTTACGGATGGTCCTGGAACGGCGCGCCAGATCGACTTGCGCGTGCAGCTTCTCGCCGAGGCGCAACTCGCCACGCAACAGACGACCATGATGACCGAACACTTCAGCCTGGATTTTCAGCGTATCGCGCACCTCAAAGAGCACCTCGCCACCCTTGCCAACGCGTAAGATGCCGGCATCACCGACCTGACCGCCCGACTCGGCGTAGAACGGTGTGGTGTCCAGTACAACGATCGCATCCTGACCTGCACTGATCTGATCGACGGCACTGCCGCCCACGTACAGACCGGTGACTCGGGCATCGCCATCGAGCGTGTCGTAGCCGATGAACTCGGTGCGCACGCCATCATAGGAAAGCGACTCGCCGGCGCGGAACTTGCCAGCCGCACGCGCCTGCTCTCGCTGGTGGCGCATCGCCACCTCAAAGCCCGCCTCGTCGACCGCGACACCGCGTTCGCGGCAGACATCCGCCGTCAGATCAAGCGGGAATCCATAGGTGTCATAAAGCTTGAATGCGGTTTCGCCATCCAGGGTTTTCGTGCCGTCGGCCAGTGCGGTCTCGAGAATGGCCATGCCATGCTCGAGGGTCTCACCGAAGCGCTCTTCTTCAAGACGCAGCACATCGGCCACGCGTGCCTTGACGGCAGTCAGCTCCGGATAGGCCGCACCCATCGCGGCATCAAGATCCTCGACCAGTCGATTGAAGAACGCCCGCTTGCAGCCAAGCTTGTACCCGTGGCGCAGCGCGCGGCGAATAATCCGGCGCAGTACATAGCCGCGCCCTTCGTTCCCCGGAATGACTCCGTCGACGATCAGAAAGGCGCAGGCTCGAATGTGGTCTGCGATGACCCGCAGCGATGGCAGCGAAAGATCGGTGATCCCGGTCTCGCGTGCTGCGGCCCGGATCAGATCCTGAAAGAGGTCAATTTCGTAGTTGCTGTGCACATGCTGAAGCACAGCAGCCAGGCGCTCCAGGCCCATGCCTGTGTCGACGCAGGGTTTGGGCAGCGGCGTCAGCGTGCCGGCCTCGTCACGCTCGAACTGCATGAACACGAGATTCCAGATCTCGATGTAGCGATCTCCGTCCTCATCCGGGCTTCCCGGCGGACCACCAGCCACCTCGGGGCCGTGATCGTAGAAGATCTCAGAACACGGGCCACAGGGGCCGGTGTCGGCCATCTGCCAGAAGTTGTCCGAGGCGTAGCGCGCACCCTTGTTGTCGCCGATGCGCACGATGCGCTCGGGGGGGACGCCCACCTCATCAGCCCAAATGCCAAAGGCCTCATCATCCTCCGCGTAGACGGTGACCCAGAGGCGGTCTGCCGGCAGGCGATAGACATCGGTCAGCAACTGCCAGGCGTAGGTGATTGCATCCCGCTTGAAGTAATCGCCAAACGAAAAGTTGCCCAGCATCTCGAAGAAGGTGTGATGCCGCGCCGTGTAACCGACGTTTTCGAGGTCGTTGTGCTTGCCGCCAGCACGCACAGAGCGCTGCGAGGTTGTGGCACGGCGATAGGCACGCTGCTCCTTGCCAAGAAACACATCCTTGAACTGCACCATGCCGCTGTTGGTGAACAGCAGGGTCGGATCGTTGCCAGGCACAAGCGGACTGGACGCAACGATGGTGTGACCTTTGGATTCAAAGAACTTCAGGAACTTTTCGCGGATCTCGGCGGACTTCATTGTTCGGCCTGATTGAATTGCACGATTTTTCGGCGGAATTTTCGATTTTACCGAAAAGGTCGGGCGAAATGACCCTACAAATCGTGTAACTTCCCGCCAGCAATCCCCACCTGGTTCCGCCCTGCGACTGTGCGCCTCCCGCAGCCGGGGTATTCGGCGGACAATGCACGAGATTGAAAATTTCCCACGAACTCCCTGACTGACTCCCTGAAATCATGACGACAGCTCTTGAAGGTATCCGCGTTCTGGACCTCTCCCGCGTGCTTGCCGGCCCCTGGTGTGCGCAGAATCTCGCCGACCTGGGCGCCGAAGTCATCAAGGTTGAACGCCCTGGGGCAGGTGACGATACGCGAGGCTGGGGACCGCCTTTTCTGAAAGACCACGCGGGTCAGGACACCGACTCCTCGGCCTACTATCTGGCCGCCAACCGTGGCAAGAAGTCCGTGACGATCGACATCAGCAGCGCGGCCGGCCAGCAGGCGATTCGCGAGCTGGCCAAGCTCAGCGACGTGGTCCTGGAAAACTACAAGGTCGGGCAACTGAAGAAGTACGGCTTGGACTACGAAAGCCTGCGTCAGATCAATCCGGGTCTGGTGTACTGCTCGGTGACTGGATTTGGCCAGACTGGTCCCTGGGCTCATCGCCCCGGTTATGACTTCATCATCCAGGCCATGGGCGGCCTGATGTCCGTCACCGGCGAGGCCGATGATCAGCCGGGCGGCGGTCCGCAGAAGGTCGGGGTGGCCGTCGCCGATCTGATGACCGGCATGTATTCGACACAGGCAATCCTGGCAGCGCTGTTCCATCGCCAGCGCACCGGCGAGGGTCAGTACATCGACATGGCGCTGCTCGACGTGCAGGTCGCCATGATGGCCAACATGAATACCAACTACCTGGTCAGTGGGCAACCGCCGCGCCGCTGGGGCAACGCCCACCCGAATCTGGTGCCCTACCAGACCTTCAAGGCTGCGGATGGCTGGATCATCATTGCCGTTGGCAACGATGAGCAATTCCGGCGCTTCTGCGAAACAGGCGGTCGCCCTGAGCTGGTGACTGATCCGCGGTTCCTCAGGGTGCGCGATCGGATCAACAACCGAGACCAGTTGATCCCGCTGCTCTCCGAGATGGTTGCCACCAAAACCAGCGAGCAATGGATCAGCGAGCTGGAGGCGGCCAGCGTACCCTGCGGTCCGATCAACGATCTGGCACAGGTTTTCCGGAATCCGCAGGTGGTCGCGCGCGGTCTGCGCGTCGACATCGAGCGCGAGGATAGCGGCCCGATCAAGCTGGTCGGCAGCCCAATGAAGTTCTCGGGCACACCGGTTCAGTACAAGCTGCCGCCGCCGCGCCTGGGCGAACACACCCGCAGCGTGTTGTCCGAACTGCTCGGCTATGACGATGCCCAGATCGAGGCACTGAAGGGGAGAAATTCCGGGCAATGAAAGTTGCAGCCTGTTGCGACGGGCGACAGGCTTTCGTCGGTTGGCTGGCCAAGGCTTCGCCATCATAATCGCGCACCGCCCGACGAGCATGGTCAATTTCGACTATGCGAGACACCGGGCATGAACGGCCGCCAGAGCCGTCGATTGATGTAACAGATGAGCGGTGCCATCACGGACCAGGGAGGGACAGTTCATGCAGATCCGCAATCACCGGGACCTCTGGGCAGGGGTGATGTTTTTCGGCTTCGGCGCAATCTTTGCGGTGGGCTCGACCAGCTACGAACTAGGCACGGCAGCCCGGATGGGGCCCGGCTATTTCCCGCTCGTGCTGGGCGTCATCCTGG
>JAURMJ010000409.1 GCA_030830765.1 Quisquiliibacterium sp. | reverse complement strand
CAGCATGTCGAGCATCTGGTCGTCCCAGTCGCCTGTCTGCAGCGACAGCAGCATTGTTCGACTGGCGTTGCTGACGTCGCTCGCGTGAACCGCGCCGCCGGTCAGGTTCCAGATCAGCCAGCTGTCGATGGTGCCGAACGCCAGTTCGCCGGCGGATGCCCGTTCCCGGGCGCCGGGGACGTGCTCGAGCATCCAGGCCAGCTTGGTGCCGGAGAAGTACGGATCCAACAGCAGGCCCGTACGTTGCGCAACCTGCGGCTCGAGTCCCTGGGCTTTGAGTTGCGCGCAATGCTCGGCGGTGCGTCGATCCTGCCAGACGATCGCAGGACATAACGGTGCACCAGTCTTGCGGTCCCACAGGACGGCGGTTTCGCGCTGGTTGGTGATACCGATCGCCGCAATATCTGCTGGCGTTGCGCCAGCACGGATCAGGACTTCGTCGATCGTGCTGCGCTGGGTCTCCCAGATTTCCTGGGCATCATGTTCGACCCAGCCCGGGTGCGGGAAATGCTGAGTGAATTCGCGCTGCGCGATCGCGACAGGCGAACCATCCTGGTTGAACAAAACTGAGCGGGAACTGGTCGTTCCCTGGTCGAGCGAGAGGATGTAGCGTGACATGGGGGCTTGATGGCGATTGCTTTTGATCAATGCAATGTCGTCGCTGCTGCTTATGATTGTCAATAAGGCCGTTGCAGTGCGAGGCACGGCAGGACACTCTGATCGGAGCGAAACGATGGTACGTGACCAAGAAAAACTCAGTGAGTTGCGGCGCTCTTTTCTTCAGCGCGCGCGCGTTCTGCGGGGGGAGATTTCCGGCAAGCTTGGCGAGGCGGCAGATGAGGCCGGCGGCATGAATCGTGGTGGCGATTACGGCGATCGGGCTTTCGCATCTGGAGAAAGTTCGCTCGATTTTGCCGAGGCCGGGCGCGATATCGACGAATTGCGAGCGATTGATGCAGCGCTGAGCAGCATTGATCAAGGCAAGTACGGCCTGTGCATTGATTGTGGCGATGAGATTCCTTCGCAACGTTTGCTGGCCCAGCCGCTGGCCTTGCGTTGCTTGAAATGCCAACAGCGGCATGAGCATGTGTCAACAAGCCAGTCCAGTTCAATCTGAGTGTTCAGAACGCTTCTGAACCCTGTTAGCCGAAGCGACCTTGCAGGAACCAGCCCTGGCGGCGGTTGGCATCGGGCATGCGCTCGCGGTAAATCCAGAGCAAGGCGGC
The DNA here is from genome assembly GCA_030830765.1 of Quisquiliibacterium sp. Taxonomy (GTDB): domain Bacteria; phylum Pseudomonadota; class Gammaproteobacteria; order Burkholderiales; family Burkholderiaceae_E; genus Quisquiliibacterium. The sequence continues at coordinate 3,723 of JAURMJ010000409.1, read as the reverse complement.
TGAGTCATCACTTGCGATGAAGTAGTCGCGCTGTATCAGTGCGTTGTCCCACCAGCCGCTTTCGATGCGCTCCGGTCCGGCCACGAGTTGCAGCGCCCCATGCCAGTAAGGTCGGTTGTTGCGTTCGCTCAAAGGGATTGGTTGTTTTAGGAGCCACAGAGGGCGAGGCAGGGTGGTATTTTGTAATGGTTCTGCCGGAACCTGGAGGTTCGCAGGGCTTGCAGCCGATAAGGGATTGAGCACATCCGTCGGATTTTCCGTGGTCTGGTTCCGAGTCTTGTGTGTGCTCTTGCCTGAGGTCTGGCCAGGGGGTTGGTCCAGGGATTTTTCCGCACGCTTGCTCAAGGTTCTGTGGCCGGTCAGCCCCTGCGGTTCGATCCGATAGGCGAACTCGGGCCGATGGTCCTGCACCAGCATCAGACGCTGCACCTGATCATGGCCCAGTCTGGCAGCGAGCCGTTCGATCAGCCTGTTCAGGCTTTCTCGCATAGTCGCGGGCATCGGGAAGAGTTCGGTATTGCTGGCAGCCAGTGAGACGATCTGATCGCAGTGCAGCTGCAGCGTATGAGCGGGTGCCGCAAGCTTTGTGATGGCCAGGGTTTCGCGAAGCAGCTTCAGAAAGCGGTCCGGATCCCGGCTCGGTTCCGCCAGTCGCAGCATGATCGGCGTTGGCGGATGGTCATCATGCTCGGCATATATCTGAACCTGACTTGCAGCCGCATGACGTGCACCAAGCCAGGCGACCAGTTGGAGCAGCAGTCGGCGTGCGCTCAGCCACAGATTCTGCGCATTCTCGACCTGCGCGAACAATTCGATCTGTGTGTAGAACTGGTCTGGGGCCTCGAACCAGCGACGCGGATCAGGTTGCTTGCCCAGCGCCCGATCGATCTCGAGCAGCAGTTCGCTACCGAAGCGTCGGGCGACTCCGGCACGGGGCAATTGCAGCAGTTCAGTGAACCGGCTGATACCAATCGCTTCGAACTTCTCCAGATGCGGCGAGGCGCTGTCCAGGGTGCTGATCGGTAGCCGGGCCAGGTTGGCATTCATTTGCGCAAGATTGCGTGCCAGTCGGCCCTCATCGCTGCGTGCAAGCAGCCAAGCCGCAGTCGCAGTCGGTGCACAGCTGATCTGTGCTGAAAAACCCAGATTGTCGAGTTCCCGACTGATGCGCTCCAACAGAGTGTCGAGTCCGCCGAACAGTTTCAGGCTGGGTTCGATTTCAAGCAGCAGGCCACTTGGGCCTGTGTCGGCGCCAGTAGCCTTGCGTTTGGAGCGATGACGACCAGCCGTCGAGGCAGGGATGCAATCAGTATCAAGGGTTGGAAGCTCGCCCTGGACACTGACGCCGGGTGTGAATTGCAGCGCCCAGATTGCAAGCTGTCTGAGCGCTTCGCGTTCGGCCTGCAGGTTGCGCTCGAGGAGTTCAAGCCTGGCCGCCAGCGCAAGTGCTGTGGCGCGTTTCATGCCGGCTTCAATGCCTTGGCTCTGGGCCGCCTTGTTGGTCAGCAGCACATGCAGACGATCGCAGACGGCAAGTGCCGGCTCCGTGACGCCTGGCGACGGTTCGGGTAAGCCACGCAGAAAGACTTCAATCGGTAGTCGTGGCAGAAAAATTCCCAGCCACAGCATGATGTTTCAGTGCGACAGGGTTTAGTGTAGTGCCACGGGGCGAGGTGCTGGATGCGCTGCATGCACCGTTGCCAGCGATTGTCTTGGTGGAGCTGGCCTGATGTCTGGTCCGGCAGGTGGCCTTGCTCGTAATTGGATTGCGGTAGTTGGTTGCGGCAGTTCCAGTAGTAACGGCTTGGCATGCACCGGACCGCGTCGTTTGAGTAACTGGACCGACAGTTGCTGTTCCGGTTTTGCAAGCAGCAGCAGGCGCAGGGGGGCCGGCGAAGATTCGAACTGGGCTGCCAGAGGGCGAAACAAAAATACGGGACCCTGGGCTGATTGAGCGGCCAGCTGCAGGCGACGCAGATGATCAGGTCGAGCTTTTTCCTGAGGCAGCCAGGCCAGCAAGGCGCCGAAGCTGCCGCTGCGCAGGGTTTGCTCTACCGCCCAGAGACGGTCTGCCGCGTTGGGAGCCTGAATCAGCAGCAACTGGTCCAGCTCGATGCCAAATGAAGACAGTGCGGGCGCATAAGGAATATGTGGGGGGGCCAGCAGAATGACGGTCTTGCGCTCGCGGGTGAGCTGGCGCAGCACTGGTATCAGGAAACGTAATTCGCCGATTCCGCTGTCACGCGTGATCAGTTCAGTGAGCATGCTGCGCGGCCAGCCACCGCCGGGCAGTTGCGCATCAAGTTCGGCAAACCCGCTTGGCTGGACCTGAAGATAGCCGTGACCAAGCTGGTTGGCGCGCCACACCGAGGGATGCGGCAGCACATTACCCGGAGGTTTCGGCTTGGATGAAGGCGCGCAGGCCATGAATGCAGTCCCTGATGTGCCGGTTCAGAGCGATTTGCCGGTGCGCAGCAAGCCGACCGCAATGCCTTCCAGTGCAAATTCCGGGCTGCGGGTATCAACAATGATGGGTGCGTAATCGGGATTTTCCGGCAGCAGTTCGACCGTACTGCCGCGCTTGCGGAACCGTTTGACGGTCACGTCATCTCCGACCCGGGCGACAACAACCTGTCCATTGCGCGCTTCCTGGGCGCGTCGAACTGCGAGCAGGTCACCATCCAGGATGCCGGCATCACGCATGCTCATGCCTCTGACCTTGAGCAGATAATCGGGGCGTTCGTCAAAAAGGGACGGATCCAGCGCGTAACTGGACTCGACATGTTCCTGGGCGAGGATCGGGCTGCCGGCCGCGACACGACCGACCAGTGGCAGTGACAAGGCAAGCTGTACCGCACTGGGTGAAGCGTCCTGGCTGTCGGGAAAAAGCTTCAGACGGATGCCGCGTGATGCACCTGAAGTCAGTTCGATGACGCCTTTGCGGGCAAGTGCCTTCAGGTGCTCCTCGGCGGCATTCGGCGAACGAAAGCCAAGGCTGGCTGCGATTTCGGCTCGAGTGGGAGGGAAACCGGTGCTCGCGATGTGCTGTTTAATCAGCGCAAGGATTTCCTGTTGTCTGGCGGTGAGGTCTCGCATGATGGTTCCGGCGCGATGCCTGGGCACGTCGATCAGGCCCCGGATGGCTGCCTGCGTTTGCCCCTGCTTTCGCTGAAGTCTTCGATAACTGTATTTTTATACAGTTCTCATCGCTTTTACAAGTCCTGTTGGACAAATGTTTTTTTGCGTCGTATCCGCGCCAGCATCTGCCACAGGGGGATATACAAGCATTTAGGATTTGTGGCACATTGGAAATACTGACTTTCAAAGAAGGTGTCTGCATGCCTTAAGAAAGCCGGAATTGCATTTCCTGGCCATTGATTTCAATCACCCTCGAAATGCAAATGACCATGTTCTGTGTTTCAAGGATTATCTCTGATGCCTACCAAGATCTACGTCGGAAATCTCCCCTGGCGAGCCACCGACGAGCAACTCACGCAGCTGTTCGGTGCCCATGGTGAAGTGACCGATGCCCGTATCGTGACTGATCGCGAAACGGGGCGTTCCCGCGGGTTCGGGTTCGTGACGATGACGGACGCCGATGCTGCCCAGAATGCAATTCGCGCGCTGAATGGTCATTCGATTGAAGGTCGAAGCCTGGTTGTGAATGAAGCCCGCGAGCAGCAAGGCGGCGGTGGTGGTGGATTCCGGCGCAGTGGTGGTGGT
>JAURMJ010000408.1 GCA_030830765.1 Quisquiliibacterium sp. | reverse complement strand
CCGTGATGCTCGGATGCTTGCCGGGGTGATAGCCAACGCAGGTCTGCGCCATCTCGAAGGCGCCAGCCTTGATGTTATCGAGGTTATCCGCTGGCTTGGACAAAGCGCCACCGTAGTGGATCTTAATCGTGAACTTGCCGCCTGTTTCCTTGCTGACATGCTCAGCCAGGGCCTCGATGCCGGCCGTGAACTGGCGCTTCGGACCCCAGGTCGACAGGTTCCAGGCCACCTTTGGACCGTCAGCCGCCCAGACACTCGTGGCCGCAGCCATCAGGCTTCCGGTTGCCAGCGCAAGGCATGTGATCTTGAAGTTTCTCATTGTGCTCCTCCTCGTTATATTGAACTGGCCCGTGAAAGCCACGGACCGATTTGTATCTGTATCCCAGCGGCGGGTCAACCACCGGGGCGCGCCTTTCGCCAACAGCGCATCATTGCGTTCCAAGACGCGCAACGGTCAGCGCTGCGACGCAGGCCCCCAGCGACTCAGCTTGACCGAGAATGCAGTGGCCAGGCCATAGGCGACCAGACTGCCAGCGACCAGACTGAAATATGCGGACGCTTCCATCTGCTGAGCGGCCATCCAACCGCCAACCGTTACTGCCAGCACAGGGCGTACCATCGCGGCCGACACCGGACCGAGCATGCGCCCTGAGCCCTGAGAAGCAAAGTACAAGGTCAAACCAAGACCAAAGAAAGGAAAAGCCGGACCGGCGATCCGAAGATACTGGCGGGCATGCTCCAGGACCTGCTCATCGTCCGAAAACAGACCGGCCCAGACATCCGGAAAAACGGCGACGACCAGACCGATCACAAGCAGATTCAGCGAAGAAACCGTTGCGGCAATCCAGGCAACACGTCGGGCACGATCGACCTTGCCCGCACCGATTGCCATGCCGACCATGGGCACTGCAGCAACACCGATCCCGAATGAGATCGGAACCAGCAGAAACTCCAGTCGCTGGCCAATCCCGTAACCGGCCAGCGGCAGCATGCCAAGCCGAGCAATGAGGCCAGTGAAGATCTGCATGGTCAAGACCGACTGAAGTGGCGAAAGGCACGCCAGCGCACCGACCTTCAGGATGTCATTGAATAATGCCCTGTGCAGCGAAAGTCCGCGAAAGCTGAGGGTCAGACGCCCCTGACCGGTGGTCAGATACCAGGCGAAAAATGCAACCGCCGCGCCACTGGCCAGAATCTGACCGAGCGCGACCCCAACCATGCCGAACGACGGAACCGGGCCCAGCCCCAGGCCCAGCAGGCCACTGAGAACAATCTGCAGCGCGGCAGCACCAAAAATACCAAGTGAAGGAATGCGCATATTGCCGGTGCCGCGCAAAACCGATGCCAGCGTATTCATCACCCAGACCAGCAGCACCCCGCTGAAGATCGTACCGGAATAGAGAACCGCTTGATCCAGCACCGCGTCTTGACCACCGAGCAACCGATAGAGCATTGGCCCGAAGGCGAGCATCACAAGTGAGAACACGATGCCCAGACCTGCCCCAATCAGCAGCGCGTGCATAGCAAGCGTCTGTGCCCTGCTCTCGTTGGATTCACCAAGCGCACGGCTGATCGCGGAAGAAACCCCTCCCCCCATCGCACCAGCAGACATCTGCTGAGCCAGCATGACGAAGGGAAAAACAAGGGCCATCGCAGCGAGCGGTGTCGTCCCGAGACGGCCGACGTAATAAGTTTCGGCGATTGCAACCAATGCAGTCATCAGCATGGCCAGCACATTAGGAATGGCCAGACGCAGCAGGGTCGAAAGAATAGGCCCACTGGTCAGCCGATGCATATCAGCATTTTTGGTACTCATCGGCTTCGCATCTTGCAAAATAAGGTTGAGCGCGGATCTTAGCCTGTTGCTGGCAAGACAACTGAAATGACAACTCTTACGAATTGCTCTTTGCGAGCAAGCGGCATAGTCTTGAAAGGAGACGACCCACTCGACTGTTTGAGTCGTGGTTCGAAATTACGGTTCCACGAATAGATCGACCGATAACGATCCGAATGCCCGCCCCTGCCGAATCCCACAAGAGCCCCAACCCGCCCCCGACTCAAGCCTCGCTCGCGTCTGAATCGAGGCTATTTGAGGCGCTTTGCACCCATCTTTCAGATTTTATTTCTTTGATCGGAGCAAAAAACGGGTTACTTCGAGAAAGCGAGTCCCTCAGGAGACTGCTGCGGGTACCGGGCGGACAGACAAGTGGACTGCATATTCATGGCCGGCAGATCCATTCCCAGGATCGAGAAAACGCGCTCGAAGCGATCAGACTGACGCTCGACGATCGACAGAGCCGGCAGATCACCTATCGACTGATGCTTCCGGACGGTCAGATCGCCAAGCATGAGGCAGGAATCGAGTATGTTGGCCAGCCCGATGCCACGGAACCGATTGCTCTGGTGATTGCCCATGAGATTCGCGATCAGGACAAGGCAGCAGAGCTCATGCAGGAGCGTGAAACCTTGTACCGGATCGTGCTTGAGGCATCCCCGGACCTGATCACGATCTATTCTGCCGACGGAGAGGTGCTTTACGACAATCCGGCCTGGACCCGGTTATTCGGAACAGCTCCTCTGCTGAACCGCAGAGCAGGTGCGCTCGTTCATCCGGACGACAGGACACGAACCTCGACATCATTTTCGCGACTCATCGCGGAAGGCGGATCGTTGACCCTGGAGTTTCGGCTATTGCTGCCCGATGGCAGATCGTTTTGGGTTGAGGGAGCAGCCTCTACTGTCAACGGTCCCGACGGCAAGGGTAAATGGATCATCGCGATGCACCGGGACATCAATGCGCGCAAGGTCGCAGAGGCCGAGCGCGCGGAAATTGAAAATCGTTTCCGATTGCTTGCTGAGCATTCGATGGACTTCATCACGCTGCTCGACCGGAATGGCAATTCCCTTTACAAGAGCTCATCAATCAAGCGGTTTCTTGATGCAACGGACGATGACGAATCCAGCATTGCGCAGATCGCACTGCCGGCCTACCGATCGCTGCTACGGGACACCTTCAGCAATCTTGTGGAGCACGGCGGCTCAGCGACTATTGAGTTTCAAATTCAAACCAGCGATGAGCAGATTCGTTGGATAGAAGGTCGAGGGGTCGCGATCCCAGGTCCAAACGAACAAATCCAGTCGGTCCTGACTGTCGAACGAGACATTACAGACCGTAAGCTCGCCCAAGCGGAACTGGCGCAGAGCGAAGAACGTTTTCGACTGTTGGCCGAGAACACTGCGGATTTCATTCATCTGTTCAGTTTAAGCAACGATCTCATTTACGACAGCCCTTCGTTCATCCAGGCGGCCGGACCGGATTACCTCCATACGCGCAAGGCGGGGCACTACATTCATCCGGAAGATCAGCACCTCGTCGCCGAAATGAGCGAGGCGATCCAGCGCGACAGCGAACCGAAGAATGCGGTCCTGCGCTATGTATTTGGCGAGCGGGCTCCGATCTGGGTGCAGATGAGCTTAACGCTTGCCCGCAATGAGGCTGGGCTACCAATGATGTTCGTGATCGTATCCCACGACATCTCCGAAATTCGTCAGGCTGAAGAGAAGCTGCGAGAGACCCAGAAGCTGGAAGCAATCGGACAGTTGACGGGCGGACTTGCACACGACTTCAACAACCTGCTCGGCATCGTGCTGGGCAATCTTGACTGGATTTCCGAGCATCTTCCTGACGATGCCTCGCTTCAACGTCGGATTCAGTCGGCAACCCGTGCCGCCGAGCGCGGCGCTGAAGTCACGCGTTCATTGCTTGCGGTCGCCCGTCGGCAACCGCTCGAAGTCCTTGATCATGATCTGAATGAACTCGTCACTGAACTTATTCCGCTGATTGAAGCCTCAGCCGGAAGTGAGATCAGAATCGATACCCAGCTTTTCGAGGGTGAACTGCGGGTCAAGCTAGATGCCGGCGGACTCAGTAATGCAGTGCTGAATATGGTGATCAACGCGCGTGACGCGCTTACAGAAGTCAGAAGAGCCAAAACAATCCGGGTGCGAACTGATCGCCTCTTCTTGGATGAGCCGAATGCACAAGGCCTGCCGGCAGGAAGTTATGCCGCCCTTGCAATTTCCGACAACGGCATGGGTATGAGCGAGTCGGTTCGCACACGCGCATTCGAGCCTTTCTATACGACCAAGCCGCAAGGGAAAGGCACCGGCCTGGGGCTTGCGATGGTGTACGGCTATGTCAAGCAGATCGGTGGCATCGCACAGATTGAAAGCCAGGAAAATGAGGGCACAGTGGTTTCCCTGCTGCTGCCACTGATCTGAACGGGGTAAGACGCGTCTTGTGCCTGTGCCTGTGGCTGGAGGATCCATCGGGTCAGAGGATGCCTGATTGGCTGCTGGCAAGCTGGTAGAACATCGCCCCGCGGTGAAGTCTCCGACCGACGGCATCCAGTCCAGTCTTCACTTTCTTGTTGTCTTCCTGTGTTGCCGAGTCAGCACCGCCCTCAGCGGTAGTCAGCGACGTCCTTGGGGTGCGTGAGTGACGTCCTCAGCGCCCCACTTCGACCAATCATTGGAATGACGTCCCGCGCGCGGGTTGCGACATGCCACCTGCGCTGTTATATTGCTCCAAATATTCTTTTGTGCAATATGTTTTGCTTAAATCCTTATAAAAGAACTAAAAGACAACTGCGCTGGCGGCCTTCTTGCCAGCGCCCCATCAGGCCAACAGATTCGTCGAAACAAACTCGAATCAAGCCTTTTGGCTAAGACAACAGGTTTGTGGATTCATGGCCAAAAGGCCGCATCGCAGACCGGAATAACGAACTGATGCAGACATCCAGCAGGAACGCCCCTCCCCCTATCTCCCCACTTCACTTTCGCTCCCCCAAACCCAGGGACGGCGCAGCAATCTGGCAATTTGTCCAATCCACCGGCCAACTGGAGCCGAACACGCCGTATTGCTACCTCTTGCTGGCCTCCGACTTCTCGGACACCTGTCTGATCGCCGAGCAGTCCGGTCGACTGATAGGAGCCGTTTTGGGCTACCACCCCCCCTCAGAACCGCAGACAGCATTTGTCTGGCAGGTCGGGGTTCTGCCGGATCAGCGGGGCAAAGGGGTCGCGCTTCAGATGCTCAAGAGCTGGCTTCAACTGCCAGCCAATCAGGATTGCAAATGGCTGACCGCTACGGTCGCCGATGACAACCCCGCCTCGCAGGCCCTCTTCAAGCGGCTGGCAAGTGATGCGGGGTGTTCTTGTGAAATCACCGCGCGTTTTACGCGGGACATGTTCCCGCAAGCGCATCCGCCCGAACCGCTTTATCGGGTCGGGCCTCTTCCGCGGCTGTCAACTCCATTGATCTGACGGTTGGTCCGCGCCGTCTGGCGCTCTCACTTCACCTGCTGCCAATGCACCTTTGGCCACTGGAAAGAAAAGGATTAACAAAATGTCCCCCACCACAATCTTTGAAACCCATGAATCCGAAGTCCGAGGCTACTGCCGCAACTTCCCAACTGTCTTCAACAGTGCCAAAGGCGCCTGGATGACCGACCTGGATGGCAATCGATACCTGGATTTTCTCAGTGGCGCGGGCGTGCTGAACTATGGCCACAACCCTGATCGCATCAAACAGGCACTGCTCGGTTACCTGATGCGCGACGGGATCACACACACACTGGATATGTACAGCGAAGCAAAGCGCCGCTTCATTGAACAATTCATTGAAGTGATCCTGGCTCCTCGCGGTCTGGACTACAAACTGCAGTTCCCGGGCCCAACAGGCACCAACGCCGTTGAGGCTGCGCTGAAGCTCGCACGAAAAGTCACTGGACGGCAACACGTCGTCAGCTTTACCAATGGCTTTCATGGCATGACCTTGGGTGCCCTTGCTGTCACTGGCAACGGATTCAAGCGTGCGGGTGCTGGCGTGCCGCTGACGCACACCACATCGCTGCCCTTCGATGGCTACCTTGGGCAGGATGTCGACACACTCGATTATTTCGAGGCCATGTTGGCCGATGGAGGCAGCGGACTCGAACTGCCAGCCGCGGTGATTCTCGAGACAGTTCAGGCAGAGGGTGGCGTGAATGTCGCAAGCTCCGCATGGCTGCGAAGGTTGCGCGAAATCACGCAGCGACACGATATTGTGCTGATCGTCGACGATATTCAGGTGGGTTGCGGCCGGACCGGCAGCTTCTTCAGCTTTGAACAGGCGGGGATCAAGCCGGATATCGTGACCTTGTCCAAATCGCTGTCTGGCTACGGCCTGCCGATGGCCCTGGTGCTGATTCGCCCTGACCTCGACCAATGGGCCCCCGGCGAACACAACGGGACGTTCCGAGGCCACTGTCCGGCCTTTGTCACGGCCACAGCCGCCCTTTCGTTCTGGCAAACGGACCAGTTCGAACAAAGCGTCCGAGCCAAGGGCAAGCTTGTCGAAAAGCGTCTGACGCAGATGATTGATATTCCGGGGCTCGCTGCCAAGAACCGTGGCATCGGTCTGATTCAAGGCATCGAGTTTGCTGATGCTTCTCTTGCCGGCCGGGTCTCGGCAGCCTGCTTCGAGCGTGGCGTCATCATTGAAACCGCTGGCATTGATGATCAGGTTCTGAAGCTGCTTCCCAGCCTGACCATCCGCGAGGACGAACTGACGCATGGTCTCGATGTCATCGAAGAGAGCCTCCGACATGTGATCGGAGCGCAGTCAAAAACAAAGCAGAAGACACAGGTTGCAGCCTGAGAGAGGGTCTCGGCCGGAAGACTTCCGATCGCAGAACCCGGCCAGATCCGTTGAAATTCTGAATCAATTTTTCAAGGACAGCAGAACATGATTGTCAAGAATCTGGACGATGTCATCGGGACCGATGCCGATGTCGATACGGAAGGCTGGAACAGCCGACGGCTGATCTATCGCGATGCCGGCGTCGGCTACTCGGTGAATGACACAATCATCAAGCCCGGGTACGAAATGGAATTTCAGTACCTGAATCATTTCGAAACGGTCTATTGCATCGAAGGGGAAGGTCAGATTACCGATCTGGCCCGGAACGTCACCCACGATATCCGCCCTGGAACGATCTATGTGCTCAATGAACATGACCGCCATGTGCTGCGCGCAAACAAAGGCACGCACATGAGGATGGTCTGTGTATTCAATCCCCCCCTGACAGGGCGTGAGGTGCATGACGCCAGCGGCGCTTACGCGCTGAGCGACTGAATCACACCGAAGGCAACAAGATGATGAGCAGCATGAACAGCGGAACAGGCCCGGCAATCAGCCGTCCGCGCCCTGAAGATCGCTACCCGTCTCGCTTCGATCCGGATCCGATTATCACTGCACGGCTGGACCCGGTGGTCTTTGGGACAGCGGATCAAGGCCCTCTGGATGCGTCCCAACTGAGTTTTTACGATCAGAACGGCTACCTGTGCCTCGACTCACTGTTTACCGAGCAGGAACTGGATCTGGCACTTGCGGAATTACACCGGCTGCGCGCAGACCCCAAAGCTCGGGCCACAGAACAAGCAGTCATCGAGCCGGGAAGCAATGAGCTTCGCTCGATCTTTGCAATTCATCGGTCCAACGCATTGCTGGGGCGTCTTTGTTCACATCCGAGACTGACTGCGGTTGCCCAGCAACTGCTTGGCAGCCAGGTCTATTTGCATCAGTCACGCATCAACTACAAGAACGGATTTCGGGGCAAGGAGTTTTACTGGCATTCCGACTTCGAGACCTGGCATGTTGAAGACGGTATTCCTGCAATGCGCATGCTCAGCTGCTCGATCAGCTTGACGCCGAATACCCCGAATAACGGCCCGCTGATGGTCATGCCTGGCTCGCACCACCACTACATTTCGTGCGTCGGCATCACGCCGGAGGATCATTACCGCGAGTCGCTGAAAAGCCAGGAAATCGGCGTTCCGGACAACCAGAGCCTGAGCACGCTGTACGACCGCTGTGGAATCGTCGCGCCAACTGGGCCAACCGGATCCGTCACCTTCTTCGACTGCAATGTGATGCACGGATCGAATTCGAACATTACACCCGCTCCCAGAAGCAATCTGTTCATCGTCTACAACAGTATTGAGAACCGTCCGGTCGAGCCATTCTGCGGCCTGGCACCCCGACCAAATTTCATCGCCGAACGACTGGACTTCACGCCCGTCGGACCCTGAAGACACTATGAACAGAGACCTGAAAACACGCCGCAGCCTGCTCTGTCTGGCAGGCCTTTGTGCGCTGCCTTTGCCAGTCCTGGCGGCGCAGGAGTCAACCCTGGCAAAGATTCGGCGCGAAGGATTCATTCGCGTCGGTTTTGCCAATGAGGCCCCTTTCTCTTACGCGGACTCGTCCGGACGGCTAACCGGAGAATCGCCGGCCGTGTTCAGACACGTCATGAAGGAGTTGGGCGTGGCACAGGTCGATGGCGTGCTGACAGAATGGGGAGCACTGATCCCGGGCCTGCGGGCAGGCCGTTTCGATGCCATTGTTGCCTCGATGTACATTACGCCCAAGCGCTGCAAGCAGATTTTATTCGCCAATCCCACTTATGGAGTTGGCGAAGCACTGATTGTTCGCAAGGGCAATCCGGATCGTCTTCATACCTATGCTGATGCGATCGCAGCCGGCAAGAAAATTGCATTCATCGCCGGTACCGCCGAGATTGGCCATGCACGCCTTGCCGGTCTGGAGGCAGGCCAGCAACTGATCGTTCCAGACTTCGCAGCAGCCGTTGCTGCAGTCAAGTCGTCGCGCGTCTCGGCGGCAGCCCTGACCGCCTTGACTGCGGGCGATCTTGCGTCAAAGGACGCGGCCATCGAACGCGCCAGACCTTTCACGTTCGCGCATGCAGGAAAAACCTATCGAGGCGAAGGATCCTTCGGCTTTCGACTGCAGGACACGTCGCTACGCGACGCAGTCAACGAGCAGCTGAAGCGCTTCATCGGCTCGGAGCAGCATCTGGCGATGATTGCGCCATTCGGATTTGATCGCTCGAACCTCCCTGAACTGAGTGCCGAGCAACACTGCGCGGGCAATTAAGCGATCGCATTCGGGACGCTTCGCTCTGACCGCCCCGCACCCGAGACTGAATGATGCCGATTGGGGATTTTCTACCCGAACTGCTCAAAGGCACCTTGATTACCCTCCAGGTTGCGGCAGGAGGCTCGATCGTGGCGCTGAGCGCAGCATTTCCTGCGGCGCTTGCGCGCCTTTACGGCCCACCCCCGATCCGCTGGCTCGTCACTGCCTACATAGAGATTTTCCGCGGGACCTCCGCACTGGTTCAGCTTTTCTGGCTCTTTTTCGTTCTACCGACCTTCGGGATCACCCTTGAGCCAATGACCGTCGGAATTCTGGCGCTTGGTCTGAACGTCGGCGCCTATGGAGCTGAAGTCGTGCGCGGAGCGCTGGTTGCCGTTCCACGTGCTCAGTGGGAGGCTTGCACCGCACTGAACATCAGTCGCGCCCAAGCATTGCGCAGGATCGTCCTGCCTCAGGCACTGGCGGCGATGATCCCTCCCTGGGGAAACCTGTTCATCGAACTTCTTAAAGCCACTGCACTGGTCTCACTCATCACATTGTCGGACCTCAGTTTCAAGGCGCAGCAGATCAACCAGAACACGCTCAGAACCACGGAAGTCTTCGGTACGGTGTTGCTGATCTATCTGGGTATTTCCCTTTTGATCACCTGGTCGATGCGAAGTCTGGAATCGCGCGCCTGCGGGCGGTGGCTAAAAAGGCCTGGACGTTGAATCCGCCGCTTTGGGACTGGAGCTATGCGCTGGAAATTTTCCCAGTGCTGGCCAGTGCCTCCTGGCTGACTGTTCAGGCAACCTTGAGCGGGTTTGTGCTCGCGCTGGTGCTTGGACTTGTAATGGCGGTGACACGCCTGTCCCGACATCCCGCTTTGAGACTGCCCTCTGCCGCCCTGATCGAATTCATTCGCTCAACGCCTTTGCTGATTCAGATCTTTTTTCTTTACTACGTCATGCCGGAATTCGGCCTCACGCTTGAAGCAATGAGCGCCGGTGTTCTGGCCCTCGGCCTTCATTACGGTGCCTATTGCTCCGAGGTGTACCGGGCGGGCCTCCAGGGAGTGCCTCGAGGTCAATGGGAGGCCTGCACAGCACTTAATCTCTCGCCGTGCCGCAGTTTCGTCCGCATCATCCTTCCGCAGGCGATCCCGCCGATTGTGCCGGCCCTGGGGAACTATCTCGTCGCCTTGTTCAAGGAAACCCCGCTGCTGTCCGTGATTGCAGTTCTGGAACTGATGCAGACGGCCAAGATACTGGGCTCCGAGAGCTTTCAGTACACCGAACCAATCACGCTGGTCGGCCTGTTCTTTCTCTTCTTCAGCCTGATCAGCGCCCTATTGATTCGACGGATAGAGCGACATTTAGCCAGGCACTCAGGCAAACCGCATCAGCCTTCACCGAGGACCCGATCACTGATATGACCTGCGTGACTACTGACCAGCCGATGATCCGCTTTGACAACGTGAGCAAGCGATATGGATCGCTGACAGTCCTGGATCAGCTCGATCTGCAGGTTCAAGCGGCCGAAAAGGTCGCGATCATCGGACCGTCCGGCTCAGGAAAGACCACGGTCCTGCGTGCCCTGATGACCCTTGAGACCATCGACGAGGGGGTCATCTGGATTGACGGAGCCCCGCTCACACACAGGCCAGCCCCCGACGGGCTGCAGCCTGCCGATCCGAAATATCTTCGGTTGATGCGCAGCAAAATCGGCATGGTGTTCCAGCAATTCAATCTTTTTCCACACATGACGGCGCTGGCCAACTGTATGGAGGCTCCGATCGGCGTCCTCGGTTTAACCAAGGACGAAGCCCGCCATCGCGCCAGTGAACTCTTGCAGCGAGTGGGTCTCGCAGACAAGCTTGATCACTATCCACATCAATTATCCGGTGGCCAACAACAACGGGTTGCCATTGCCCGTGCGCTGGCCATGCGACCAAAAATCATGCTGTTCGATGAAGTCACCTCGGCGCTTGATCCGGAATTGTGCGGCGAAGTTCTTGAGGTGATCCGGACACTGGGCGAAGAGCACGAATTGACGATGCTGATGGTTACCCACCAAATGGGCTTTGCCCGCGAGTTTGCCGATCGAGTTTGTTTCTTCGATCAGGGACGGATCGCTGAACAGGCTTCGGCCCGGGAATTCTTCGACAACCCACGTCACGAACGGACTCGGCAGTTTCTGCGCGCAGTCATGGATGCCGGTTGACGCCAAAACAAGTGGCTGAAGACCTTCCGAACGGGAGCAGTCGCTTGGCTTGACAGGAAAATTCTGCTTCCCATCCCGTTTGACCTGAGGGAGGATTGCTGAATATGCAAGCTTCAAACCCCTGGCTCGACAGACCGGCCAGCGCATCCATCGTGAAAGGAAAAGCCATGCCTTACAAAACCTTCAGCCCATCAGACGCGCCTTCGCCACCGCCCCAGACCTGGTCGAACATCAAGGTTCACGCCAATGGACACTTTTACGTTTCCGGCATCACCGGCAGTGGTGACAGCATGTACGAGCAGGTCAAGTCAACATTCAGCAAGATCAAGCTGTTCATAGAGGCTGCCGGAGGCGTGATGGACGACATCATGTCCATGCAGATTTTCATCACCAATCTGGACGAGAACACCGAAGTCTGGCGCGCACGTCGCGAGTTCTTTTCCGGTGAATTTCCGTGTTCAACGCTGGTCGAAGTGACGCGCGTGGGTTCTCCGAAAGTCTTTCCGCCCCCGCGGGTGGAGATCAACTGCAGCGGATACATCGGCGGCAGTCGCGCTGCAACATGACATACAGTCAGTCCCACAGTTTGTGCTTTCCTGAGCTCTTCGATGGACGATGACACCATCCGTGCGGACTCCATCGCCAAATACCGCGCCCGTGCTGCTGGCTATGACGATACCTGTGGTCCAACCTGGCCGATCCGTGAGCGCGCCATTGCCGGGCTGCAGTTGCAGCCTGGGCAGCGTGTGCTTGATGTGGGCTGCGGCACCGGGCTGAGTCTGCCGCTGCTGCGGGATCGCGTTGGGGATCAAGGTTGCGTCTGGGGGTTTGACCAAAGCCCTGAGATGCTCGCGCAGGCACGCACGCGCATCACTGAAGCCGGCTGGCGCAACGTCGCTGTCTTCGAGACCTCGGCTCAGACGCTCTTGCTGCCCGAGCCGGTCGATGCGCTGCTGTTCCACTATACGCATGACATCCTGCGTTCACCCTCAGCCGTTGCGCGTCTTTTGGCCTGTGCACTTCCTGGGGCCTGCGTGGCCATCGCGGGGATCAAGTACTTCCCGCGCTGGCTCGCTCCGCTAAACCTTTGGGTCTATCTGAAGAACCGCGGATACAACGGCGCCCCCGGTGAATTGCACTCCCCCTGGGACCTCATAGCACCGTACCTGGACGACTGGCGCTTTGAGTCCACCCAATGGGGAATGGGCTATCTGGCATTTGGACGCGTGAGCGCTACGAACAGCAGATCGTGTGATTGATCTGACTGTGGCTCCTCGGATCAGGTCAGGCAAGAGCCAATGACCTCCGACTGAAGGCGAGGCGATAAGCAATGGCGCCCTGCGACAAGCAGATCGCCAAGATGCTTCGGGTGGTGGATTGGCAGCCGGTTGCAAAGGGGACCAAACGAGGAGGCTACCGAGGGCGCGCTGTCGATCGACTCTGCTGAGTCGATTCATGTTGCCACATCCATCGAAGTGCTCAGTCGAAAGATCAGTATCGAGGCTCGCCTGAGTATCTGCGAACCGAAACTGGTCTCGGGTTCGTTGCCACAGCGTCACTCAAACCAGCGATACAGCACGCGATCGGAGACAACGCTGACTTACCCAGGCAAGCCATGACAAAGCGGGATCACCGAGAACTCTTACGGCAAGTTCCTAGGGGTGTTGTAGTCTCCCCCTAGATTGAGACAGTTCTGATGCGGACTTTTCTGTTGTTTGGCAGTATTGAACGACAGGAGGTTTTGCATGAAGAAGTCCCGATTTACCGAGAGCGAGATTGTTGGGATCTTGAAGGAGGCGGATGCCGGATTGCCGGTTGGTGATGTGATCCGCAAGCATGGGATCAGTACGACGACGTATTACAAGTGGAAGTCAAAGTACGGCGGATTGGATGCCTCGGAGCTCAAGCGGATCAAGGAGTTAGAAGCTCAGCTCTCGGAGTTTAAGCAGATCGTGGCCGATCTGACCCTTGAGAACAAGGCGATGAAGGGGCTGATCGCAAAAAAGCTCTGACGCCAGCCAGCAAGCGTGAGGCAGTTGAGTATCTGGTTGGCGAAGAAGGATTAGCGGTGCAGCGGGCCTGTCGGTGTGTTGGGCTGGCCAGAGCCAGCTTTTATCGCCGCCCGGCTGACAAGGCCAGGCGGGATGCGCCGGTAGTGGATGTGCTCAATCAGATTGTGGCCAAGCATGGCCGTTGGGGCTTTGGGCTGTGTTTTTACTGGATGAGGAACCATGGGTATGGCTGGAACCATAAGAGAGTTTGGCGTGTGTACAAGGACATGGGCTTAAATCTGCCCAGGCGTACCAAACGCAGGCTGCCCAAGGGCCCTCGCATCCCACTGGTAGCGCCAGAGGCCAAGAACGTCGTCTGGGCGCTGGACTTTATGCATGACACGCTCTACTACGGCAAGCCCTTCAGGACGCTCAACGTGATTGAGGAAGCCAATCGGCAGGTACTGGGTATCGAGATCGATACAAGCCTACCGGCTGCCCGAGTCGTTCGGGTATTGGAACAACTCGGAGAGGTCTAAGGATTGCCTGAGGCACTACGGCTCGATAACGGCCCGGAACTGCGCTCAACCGCCCTGACCGAATGGTGCGAAGACCGGGGCATCGAGCTTCGGTATATCCAACCAGGCAAACCAAGCCAAAACGCATTTATCGAGCGCTTCAACCGCACATACCGGCATGAAGTCCTCGACGCTTATCTCTTCTCAGATCTCGATCAAGTTCGGGAGATCACCGAGGAGTGGATCAAGGATTACAACGAAGATCGGCCTCATACGGCCAACGGGAACTTGCCACCCGTCCAAAACTGGCAAAACCCCAAACCAGCAGAAATGTCCCCCATCGGACTGTCTACTTGACGGGGGAGACTACAGAACGATTCGGTAATGCGCAGGGCAAATGCATCAGACATCGACATGCCGAACTTCAATTGATATCGTCACGAGTCCATGCACGGCACGTGTCAACAGTAAGCAAACGGCCGGCAGCCATCTGAAGCCAGCGCCACAAAGACAAAGGGCTGGCTCCTTGTGAGAGCCAACCCTTTGATTTTCCGACCTATTTTATGGTCGGGGCGGCGGGATTCGAACTCGCGACCCCTTGCACCCCATGCAAGATCCTAAGCTTAATTCCACCTTGCATAGCGCTATAACTATCTTAGTTTTTATATGTAAAACAATATCTTATCGAAAATTCAGTTACAATAGAGTTCATTGCCGTAATTTAACATTCATCATCAAACGGTGACCGAACGGTGACTGAACGGTGCCCCGGAGCAAAGAGCTAATGGCAAGAATCACTGACAAGGAGATGCAGGCCCGCCCCGGTACTCGCGACATATGGCTCAGCCAACCCTTTAACCGAGGAGGCGGCGTCTTCATGGGGCGCATTACGCCGGGGGGAGAACGCCTCTTCTACTTCCGGTATTCAGACAGCAGCGGTAAACGTCCTTTTTTGCCAATCGGCCCGTACCACCAGAAGGGTCGAGGCGGACTTACGCTCGCATCCGCTTATGAAAAGGCGTCGGAATTCTCTGCGATCTATCGATCAGGTATTAAAGACCTCAAGCAGCACTTGGAAAGGCTCGCTGAAGCGGAGCGTCACTTAAGTATTCAAGCCGAACTGAAACATGCGGAGGCGCAGGCAGCTG
>JAURMJ010000407.1 GCA_030830765.1 Quisquiliibacterium sp. | reverse complement strand
TCGCCGCGCCGCACCTTGTCGTAAGTGTCCATGATGTACAGCGCGTTGGCTGCACGGTAATGCTGGCGCTCGCCGTAGACGGTTGAGTACCGCAGCACGATGTAGTCCAGGCCCGCCTTTTGATGGGCCAGCCGGCACAACTGCTCGCCCATGATCTTCGAGGCACCGTAAAGAATCGCCGCTGGCGGCGCACCGGTCGTATGGAACGGCCCCTGCTCGACGAGCGCCCCCGAGATGCCTGGGCCATAACCGTAGACCGCATTCGACGACGCGAAGACGACCTTGCGCACCTTGTTCACGCGACAGGCCTCGAGCATGTTCTGTACGCCGCGGATGTTCACATCGACCGCTTCCCAGGGCGTCTGGGAGAAACCCAGCGTCATGTAGGCGGCCAGCATCAGCACGCCATCGACACCCTGCGTCAGCGCCAGCAGATCGGGCAGGCGAAGCACGTCGCCGCGCACAAACCGTACGCGCGGGTTGTCCTTCAGATGCGCGATCGCCTCGGGGGTGCCGAATGCATAGTTGTCCAGCAGGATGACTTCGCCGACGCCCTGCGCCAGCAGTGCATCCGCCGTATGGGAGCCGACCAGGCTGGCCGCGCCGGCAATCAGGATTTTTGCGCCACGGATCGGCAGCGCTGCATTGTGTTTTTCGCTCATGGTTTATTCGCCTGGATATTGATTGCTGAAAGCTCAGCGTCACAGCCCAAGTGGCTTGTCCTGCAGTCCGAAGAAGACACTCTTGACCTGACTGTACAACCGCAGTCCGTGCAGCCCCTTTTCGCGGCCGATGCCGCTGTCCTTGAAGCCGCCGAATGCGGTTGCGATGTGCGACTGCTTGTAGGTGTTGATCCAGATCGAGCCGGCCTCGATCTCGCGGGCCACGCGCCAGGCCTTGGCCACATCGCGGGTCCACATGCCGGCCGCAAGGCCGTAGACGGTGTCGTTGGCCTGCGCAATGACATCGGCCTCATCGTCAAAGGGAATCGTGACCAGCACCGGTCCGAAGATTTCCTCCTGGCATGCGCGGGCGCTGTTCTGCAGACCATCGATCACGGTCGGCAGATAGAACCAGCCCTGCGCCAGCGCCGGATCATCAGGTGCCGAACCACCACACAGCACCCTGCCCCCCTCTGAGCGGGCCAGATCGACGTAGCCGGCGACCCGATCGCGATGCGCCCGGGAAATCAACGGCCCCATCTGCGCGGCCGGGTCATCGGGCAGGCCGACTTTTACCTGACGGCTGCGGGCGACCAGCTCATCGACGAATTCACGATAGATCGACCGCTGCACAAACAGGCGGGTGCCGGCCACGCAGCTTTGACCTGCCGATCCATAGATCCCGGAGATCACGCCGGCCATCGCCATCGGCAGATCGGCTTCCTCGAATACGATGTGTGGCGATTTCCCGCCAAGCTCCAGCCCGACCGGGATCAGCCGTTTGCCGGCGACGGTTGCAATGGCCCGACCGGTCTCGGTACCGCCGGTGAACGAGACCATCCGCACGCCAGGATGCGCCACCAGCGCGGCACCGACATCCTCGCCATAGCCCGGCAATGCGGTGAACAGGCCCTCAGGCAGGCCGGCCTCGGTGCAGATACGAGCCAGCTCCAGCGCCAGCATCGGTGTCTCTTCCGAGGGTTTCAGAATGACCGCATTACCGGCGGCCAGTGCCGGTGCGGCCTTCTGCGCCTCGGCCATGATCGGCGAATTCCAGGGCGTGATCGCAGCGACCACGCCGAAGGGCTCAGCCAGCGACATCGAGAAATAGTCGCCACGCGGCGACGTCATCTCGTTCTGCCAGGTCTCGCAGATGGCCGCGTAATAGCGGAAATAGCTGGCCGCGTTATCGACCATGTTCTGGCATTCCTTGCGCGGCTTGCCACTGTCGAACATCTGCATCGTCGTGAGCGCATCACGCTCGACACTGATGCGGCGACCGATCTCGTACAGCGTGGTCGCCCGCTGATCCGGACGCAGCTTGCGCCAGGGCTGATGGCGATACGCATCCTGAGCCAGCGCGACGGCGCGATCGACATCAGCCGGCGTTGCGCGGGCGACGACCCCTGCGACGCTGCCGTCGCCCGGATAGATCGACGTGATCGTCTGACCAGCACCGTCAAACTGTTGACTGCCGATTGAAAAGGATGTCAGGTTCGCAGGAGTGGTCATGGTCATGATGCGCTGTTGCCCCTTGGACACGCAGAATTCGGCTGAAAGCGAAGGCGTGATGTTGGACCAGGGCAGCGGTCCGGGCAAGCCGGACAGCACCAGGTCCAGTTCGCGGACCGGAACCATCTGGTTGTCGTACGGACGGGCAGCTCAGGAACAGGCGGTTTGTTGGGTCCTGAAGATCGCGAAACACGCTTGTACACTCTGCTGAACTCAATCTGCCGACACCCAAGGCCTCCATGCAGCGATTCTCCATCCCCGGACAAGGCGGCCATCTCTCAGGGCTGAACTTCGGCCGCTCAGAAGGTCCGATTGACGTTACCTTCCTGCATGCGACGGGCTTTAGCGCATCCACGTACCGACAGCTGCTCGAGCCCCTCGGGCCGGATCTGCGGGTTGTCGCCTTCGATCTGCGCGGACACGGTCATACGAGCCTGCCGACCCATCCGAAGCGCCTGGTCAACTGGTATCAGTACGCCGATGACGTCATCCATGCGCTGACACAGCTTGGTGACGGCAAACCATCGACCCGGCTGATCGCTGGCCATTCGCTCGGGGGCACAGTTGCGCTGCTGGCACAGGCCCGGCATCCCTCGCTGGCCAAAGGCTTGCTGATGATCGATCCGGCGATGATTCTGCCCAGGTTGCGCCGCTGGCTGATGATGCCCTTCGGGCCCCGACTGCTTCAACGCAGGCTGCCAATCGCACGGGGAGCAGCCCGCAGGCGTGCGAGCTTTCCGAACCTGCATGAGGTCTTGGCGAGCTACAGCAAACGTGACGCCTTTCGCAGCTGGCTGCCGGGCTTTCTGGACGACTACATCAACGACGCGTTTGCGCAGCGTGCCGATGGGTCAGTGACGCTGCGTTGTGATCCGGCCTGGGAAAGCGCCACCTTCTGCGCTCACCGACATGACCTGGCGCACGCACTGAAGCAACTGCGCGCCCCTGCGCGGATGATGGTCGCCGAACGACAGTCAACCTCGGCGCGCATTCTGCCGTTTCTGAACGATTGGGCGCCTTCGGTCCAGGTCGAGCAGGTCGTCGGCAGTAGTCACTTCATCCCAATGGAACAACCCGAACTGGTTCGCAGCCGCATGCTGCAAATGCTTTAAGCAAGGCGCTTACACTTCAATCTGCAGTCTGCACCCTGCCACATGCACTCGGTGGCACGGGCTGAAATAACATTTGATCCGTTCACACCGCCACACGCTTCCCGAGACAAACCATGGACGAACAAAACACCCATTCCCGCGCCACCCTGGAAGACATGCAGCAGCGGGTCGGCACCGACTTCGGCAGCTCCGCCTGGATGCTGATTGATCAGCCGATGATCGACAGCTTCGCCAAGCTGACCTTTGACGAATATTTCATTCACACGGACCCGGAGCGCGCAAAAAGAGAAACCCCGCACGGCGGCACGATCGCGCATGGGTTTCTGACGCTGTCGCTGCTGGCGCAGATGGCCTACCAGGTCTGTCCGCTTGTGGAGGGTACGAAGTCGGGCGTCAACTACGGCTTCAACCGGCTGCGTTTTGTCGCGGCCGTGCCATCCGGCAAGCGCGTGCGCGGCCATTTCAAGCTCAAAGCCTTCGACCTGCAACCCGGCACACGCTGGACCGCCACCTGGGAGGTCTCCGTGGAAATCGAAGGGGCCGACAAACCGGCGATCGTGGCTGAATGGCTGAATGCCGGATTCCTCTGAGTGCTGAGCGGTTTCAGCGGGGCGCCCACCTCCCACCTTCCGCGCCGGTGAGGATCGATCGCCTCACAGAGGATCGGCCTCCTGCGAGAGAGTGGCCAACGCGATGAGCATTAGCCGCCTCAAAGGAGTTGCTACAGGATCAGACCGCCATCGACCGGGATCGTCTGTCCAACCACATAGGCCGATAATGGAGAGGCCAGAAAAAGAGCGACACCGGCCATATCCTGCGGCGTTCCCAGACGCCCGGCCGGGATCCGGGCCAGCGCGCCCTTGAGCCGCTCCGGATTGTCGGTCGTGACCTTGGTCATCTTGGTTGCGACAAAGCCTGGCGCAATACCGTTGACGCGAATGCCATCGGGCGCCCAGGCCTGGGCCAGCGTGCGGGTCAGACCCACCGCCCCTGCCTTGGATGCGTTGTAGGCCGGGTTGCCGACCGTGGCATGGAATGCCGCCGTTGAGCTGACGGTGATCAGGGCGCCCTTCGACGCGGCCAGCATCGGATGAAACTTCTCGGCGCAAGCCATCAACGAATTCAGGTTCACATCAATCACCTGACGAAAGCCGCCGATTCGGTACTCGCCACGCTTGTAGAGCACCATGCCCTGGCAAAGCACCAGCACGTCCAGCTTTGACAGACCAGTCTCACAGGCTGCAATTGCATCGAAATCGGAGACGTCGACCTGCCGATATTCAAGCCCCTGAAGATCGCTACCCGCTTCCTGGCTGTAATCGCTTGCGCCGGCTCGTGTGCCCCAGACCTGGACCTGCGCACCGCGTGCCCGAAAGGCCTGTGCGATGCCATTGCCAATGCCGCTTGAGCCGCCGACCACAAGGACCGTGCGCCCGGAAAAATCGAGTTCCATCAGTTTCCTTTTCTTTCAGCCAGCCTGCCGCGCGCTTTGCGCGCCGCCCCAGACGGACTCCCACAGATCACCAGCCTGATCGGTGATGCGGCCATCCGCTTCGTAGAACTTGTTCGGAATCTGAAACATCGCCAGCATCGTTCCGCCACGCGGCGACCACGCAACATGACGACTGCCGGCCGGTCGCCAGATGAACTCGCCCGGGCCACATTCAATGCCCTCGTCGGGGCCGGCTTTATCCATCAGATGCCCTTCAAGCACCCAGGTCTGCTCGATCAGCACATGCTCGTGGTCAGGCAGCACCGCACCGGGCGCCATCCGAACCAGTGAAGTCACCAGGCCGCTGGCCCTGTCGACCAGCAGCGGCTTGGCATCAATCCCGGGAAAACGCGTGGGCTGCCAGGGCAGATCCTTCACCTTGACCAGCCGCGAGGCCAGCGGACCCAGCCCGGCATGTTCAGGCACATTGGGGGACACTGCAGTCGTCATGATCAAAGCTCCTTGTTCAGGACTCCGACGCGACGCAATAGCGCGCACGAACGTTCAGAGCCGATAGAACCGTACCGCATTGTCATGGAACAAAGCGAGCCGTTCGGAGCGGGACAGATCCCCGGTCATCTGTGCAAAGGCCTCGAACATTCCGCGCCACGAAATACGCAGCCCGTCGACCGGAAAATTCGACGCAAACATGCAGCGCTCAATACCGAACAGATCAATGGTCTCGCGCACCAGCGGTCCGTTTTCCTCGACGCGCCAGAGCCCGTCCGGCAAACACAGACAGGACAGCTTGCAATAGACCTGTGGATGCGCAGCCAAGGCCTGCATGCCACGTCGCCACATGGCCAGGCCGGCCGGACTGCGGTCCCACGGGAAACCGGTGTGATTGAGCACCACCGGAATATCGGGCGCCGTGGCGACCACCTGCGCCGCCTCTTCAAGATGCCAGGTCGGCACGCGCAGATCCCAGGAAAAACCGTGCTTGCGCAGGCGCTGAAAACCTTCAAGCCACTTGGGATCCTGCATTGATCCGGGTACCCCCTGGCGCATCTGCTCAGGCGTCGCAGCAGTGACTGGTTTGGAGCGGATGCCGCGCACCAACGGAAATTCGGCCTGCTGTTCAAGCACCTGCGCCGAGTTCTCAGTATCGAACCAGGCGTGGGCGACGATCGCACTCGGCAGCCCCTGACTGGCGCTCAGCTCTGTCAGCCATCGGGTCTCGGCAACCTGCTGGCTACGATCGCATTCGGCTTCCACATGGACGGTCCCGACCACGTTGAAACCTTCCGAATCCTTGCGGTAATCAGCCGGCAGATAGTTGCGTTTGAGACCCGTGTAATCGCCCAGAAAAAAATCATGCGGCACCGGATCCTGCAGCCACGGGTAATGCAAAGGCCCGGACCTCAGATCCCAGAAATGATGATGGGCATCAAGAATCGGCACATCCAGCAGGGCATTGCTCATCAACAGCTCCGAAGGGTGAAGCGACGGCAGGACTCAATTCGGCGGGTCAGATCACGTCAAATCATCTGGCAACAGCTCAGATCGCAAAACGCTCAAGCACTGACAGATCGGGCTCAAAGCCGATGCCCGGGCGGGTCGGAATCTGAAGCTGCCCCTGCTGAGGTAACAGCGGCTCGCCACCGGCAAAGGCTGCGGGCTCGATGTACAGGTGTTCGAAATAGCCGATCCGGTCGGTTGCCGCAGCAAGCTGCAACGTTGCGTAATAGCCCGGGCCGAAGTAAGGCGAATGCGGCATCAGCATTGCGTCATGCGCGCGGGCCAGATCGACGATCCGCATGAATTCGGTGACACCACCGACCTTGGTGACGCTCGGTTGCGCATAGTTGACTGCCGGCATCAGACGCGAGAACTCCATGGCTGTACAGGCATTCTCACCCGCAGAGATGGCAACGCCATGCGCACCCAGGCGGCGCAGAGCATCCCAGTCCTCGGGCGGATGAATCGGCTCTTCAAGCCACAACGTATTCAGTTCGCGCAGTTCAGGCAGCACCTGCAACGCGAACGCTTCGGTCCAGGAGCAGTTGACATCAATGGTCAATTCCATCTTCGGGTCGATGGCTCGGCGCGATGCGCGGATCTCGGGCATCGTGATCTCGTGCAGCTTCAGGCAGCGATATCCCTCTTCGCAGGCCTTCTCAGAGAAACGCGAAACGATTTCGAGATCCGCATAGCGCACCAGACTTGCGTAGGCATCAATGTGCTCGCGCACCCGTTTACCAACCAGCAAGGTGGCCAGATCAACGCCTTCGGCCTTGGCCTTCAGGTCCCACAGCGCAATGTCGGCACCGGACAACGCGAAAATTGTGACCCCGTAACGCCCGAATAACGCGAAGCGACGTTGCATCTCGTCATTGAGCGCGGCCGGATCGCCCAGCTCGCGTCCGACCAGCGCCGGCGCCACCAGATCCTGGATCTGCGCGACGACCGAGCGGCGGCAGAAGTAACCGAAGGCCTCACCCCAGCCGGTCAGCCCGACATCGGTACTGATACGCACCAGCACCATATCGAGGCGATCCCAGCGGGTCGGCATCAGGCCATTGCCTGCGCCCCCGTCCTCGAACGGAATTGACAGGGGAATCGCATCGACCGCGGTGATTTTCATAACTGAACTCGAAAATTGACGAGGATTGAGTCTCGGAAAAGGAGGCCCGCTGCCGACCGGCCGGCCGGACAGGCCTTAGTGCATCTGCGGACGCCTGAGCAGCGTGCTGCGATCCAGCGAATCGATTCGAAGCCGCAGCAGGTCGCCATCGCGGGCCAAGGTCAATGGGATCGAGGTGCCGGCTGGCCCCATTGCCCAGACGGTCCGCAGGAAGGCGGACAGGGAATTGACCCGGTGACCGCCTACATCGACGATCATATCCCCCTGCTGCACACCAGCCTCCTGAGCGGGTCCGTTGTCGGCAACCTCGCCCACCACCAGCTGACCGTCGGACTCGCCGGCGTAAAGCCCCAGCCAGGGACGCGGCGGCTCGCCGGATACTCCGGTGGTCAGCAGGTTCAACAGGATCGGCTCCAGCAGATCGGTCGGCACCATCATGTTTCGCTGCTCGGTGCGATCACCGACAGCCTCCTGCACCAGCAGCGAGCCCAGCCCGACCAGTTCGCCTTCCTCAGACACCAGTGCGGCGCCGCTCCACTCGGGATGCGCGGGCGTCGTGAAGAACGCCTCTTCAAGCAGATACTCCCAGTAGCCGGCGAACTCGCGCCGCTCCGACACCCTGGCCTTGAGCGCATGCCTGCGCCCGCCATGGCTAAGCACAAAAACGCGGTCGCCTCGGCCAACCTCGGCCGAACTGCCTCTGGGAATTGGCGTCGCATCCAGATGGCCCAGGGCACGCACCAGCCCGAAACCTGTCGGCTGGTCATAGGCAATCGGGTAGCCCTGCACAACCGCACCGCGATTGGTCGTGATCCAGACCGTCTGAGCCTCGGTGATCAGATAACCGATCGTCAGCACCAGACCCTCGTCGATCACGACGCCATTACCTCCTCGCTCCGTGCCCAGCGTGTCGGCCGTGAAGGCGTCGTCGGGCACCTCGATCCGCAGCGCGACCAGCGCATCGAGCCGGGTCGGCAGATCAAAATCAAGATTCGCCGGATCAGGACGAAGTTCTTCGGGGAAAGACCAGTCTTCAGGTTTTGACATCGGAACCCAGACAATGAATGCAGGACGGGCCGCCGACTGGCGGACTCAAGGCCTAGTTTAGGGCATCCGGCGCCCGCGAGGCATCAGATTCCATACTGTGAGTGCAGGACCAGCTTGCAGAGCCCTCTTTGGACCGAGAATTGCGTGTCATGACTCCCCAGCACGCTCTGAACAACTTTGCTGATCCCGCGCCAGCCTCTGCCAGCGATGCACATCCGCTGGACCAGGCCTGCTCGTTGCAGATCCGCCCGGACGGGCTGCTGGACGGAGCAACCCATCCGGCTTACGCGAACATGGTCGGCCCTTTCGGCGGCGTCATCGCAGCCACCCTGCTCAATGCGCCTCTGAGCAGCCCGGAGCGTCTGGGCGATCCGGTCGCACTGACCGTCAACTTCGCCGCGCCAATTACCGACGGCCCGTTCCAGATTCGACGTCAGGCAACCCGCACCAACCGCTCGACGCAGCACTGGTCGATTGAACTGCTGCAGCAAGACCAGGTGTGCGCAACGGCCAGCGCAGTCTTTGCGATCCGGCGTGAAACCTGGTCCTCAACTGAGATCACAGCGCCAATGATGCCGGACCCGAACTGCGTGCCGGTCTGGAAAATGCTCAAGCCGCTGGCCTGGCCACGCAGTTACCGGATGCAATTCACACAGGGTGCGCTCGACGAGTTGACCGCCGAAGGCATGGATGGAGATTCAGCAAGCAGCCTGTGGATCCGCGATGAGCCCGCACGTCCGTTGGATTTTTTGTCTCTGACCGCCATCAGCGATGCGTTTTTCCCGCGTATTTTTCTGCGCCGCGGTCGCTGGACACCGATCGGCACGGTGTCGATGACCACCTACTTTCATGCCTGCGCAGACACACTGGCAGCCCAAGGCAGCGAGTCTGTCTTCGGATCGGCGCGCGCCCAGCACTTCGGCAAAGGGTTCTCCGACCAGACCGCCGAACTGTGGGGCAGGGACGGCACGCTGCTCGCCAACAGTCATCAGATCGTCTACTTCAAGGAATAGGAGTCAACCCCGATGAAACTCGTCATCGCCCAGATGAAGCACGAAACCAATACGTTTTCGCCCGTGCCAACGCCCATCGAGCGCTTCGCTCGGGCGATGCCGATGCCCCCAGAGGGCGCTGCAGTCCGCGAGACCTACGCAGGCACAGGTTCGGCGATCGGGGCGTTCCTGGAACTGGCTGCGCGCGCAGGCGCTGAGATCGACACCCCGATCGCGGCCGAGGCCTGGCCCAGCGGGCCGGTTCATGATGAGGCCTTCGAATACATGGCCGGACGCATCTGCGATGCGGTGCGCCGCGGTTGTGATGCGGTGCTTCTGGACCTTCACGGTGCAATGGTCACGCAAAGCCTTGAGGACGGCGAAGGCGAGCTGATGTCGCGCATCCGGCGCATCGCGCCCGAGGTCCCGATCGGTGTCGCACTGGACATGCACACGAACATGTATCCGGCCATTGCGCAGCAGGCCACCGTGATCGCCGGCTACCAGACCTATCCGCACGTCGATGTCTTCGATACCGGCATGCGGGCCGGCCGACCAATCTTCGAGATGCTGTCCGGCCGCTCACGCCCGACGCTGGCCTGGGGACAGCGGCCGATGCTGCCCCATGTGATGCGTCAATCAAGTCTGGACTCGCCGAACCGGGAAATCCAGGATCGAGCCAAACAGATGGAACGCCAGGGCGCGCTGTGTGCGAGCCTGTTCGTTGGCTTTCCGCATGCGGACATCGTCGATGCCGGTCTGTCGGCCGTTGTGGTCACCGAGAACAATCCGGCGCTGGCGCGCCAATGGTGTGACGAACTGCTTGAGATGGCCTGGACGCAGCGCGCTGCCTGGGTCTATCACATCGAGCCGCTGGCCGAGTCGATGAAACGTGCCAGCAAACTTGGCGGTGGCCCGGTTGTGCTGCTCGATCACTATGACAACGCTGCATCCGGCGGCACGATGGACACGACCGCGGTGTTGGACGGCATCCTGCAAGCTGGTCTTGATGATGAGGCTGCGTTTGCGATCTACGACCCCAAGGCGGTGCAGAAGATGGCTGAGGCCGGCCTCGGGGCGAATGTAACGCTTGAGCTTGGCGGCAAACTGGACATGCCGTCGATCGGGAAGAAGGGCAAGCCCTTGACGGTCAGCGGCGTCGTAAAAAATCTGACCGACGGGCGTTTTCGCAACCGCGGCCCGATGTCCAAGGGCGTGCTGATGGACATGGGACCGACCGCCGTCCTGGATACGGGCAAGGTACAGATCATCGTCATCTCGCGCCAGCAGGAGCCCAATGATCTGGAATGCTTTTACTCGGTTGGCATCGACCCGACGAAGAAACGCTATCTGATGCTCAAGAGCCGCGTGCACTGGCGCGCCGGCATGGGGCCAATCGCGCGCCAGATCATCGAGTGCGCGGGCGAAGGCGTCTGCACCTCCGACTATTCAACGCTTAAGTTCAATCGCGTCCGTCGGCCGATCTACCCGTTGGATCCGATCTGAACATCATTCCCGGATCGCCACCCGCTGGCTCCGCCGACGCAAAGTCTCGCGTCGGCGCCTCCTCGACCCGGCGGGAGCTCACCTGTACGGCCACCGTCGGCCGCTACCGTTAGCAGCAGGCTGGGCGGTAGGGGACGCTCCGCCCCCAGAAGGGCTGGCATTGACCCGTCAGCCCGCTGCTTGCTCAGGCCAACCTCAGACCGCCAGTTCCGCCTCGCGCTCCTGCACGGCTTCGGCCTTGGCCCCTTCGGCCTGCGCCAATGTCATGCCAGCGACATAACCGAAAGTCAGTGCAGGTCCCAGCGTGATGCCGGCACCCGGGTAATTACCGCCCATCACGCTGGCCGCGTCATTGCCGACTGCATGCAGGCCCGGTACCGGATTGCCTTGGCGATCCAACACGCGGGTCTGCGCGTCAGTGGCCAGCCCGGCAAAAGTGCCGATATCCCCGACCACCATACGGATTGCATAGAACGGACCTTGCTCGAGCGGCCCAACGCAGGGGTTGGGCTGATTCTCGGCATCCCCCTGATAGCGGTTGTAGGCCATTGAGCCTTTGCCGAAGGCCGGGTCCTTGCCATCGCGAGCCTGGGCATTGAATGTTTCCACGGTTGTGCGCAATGCCTGCGCATCGACACCGATCTTGGCAGCCAGCGCCTCCAGGCTTTCGCCACGCTTCAGGTAACCGGTCCGCAGATGACGTGCGATCGGCATCGGGAATGACGGCACGCAGCCGAGCCCGTAACGCCGCAACGTGCGGTGATCGCACAGCAGCCACGCGAACACATCGGACTCCCCCTTGCTGTCGGCGACCAAAGCCTGCACAAAGTCATGATAGGAATTGCCCTCGTTCGTGAAACGAAGGCCATGCCGGTTCACCGCAATCACGCCGGGCTTGGCACGGTCGATGAAGTGGGGCATCACACCGGTGCTGCCATCCTTGCGAATCGTCACCGAGGTCGGCACCCAGGCTGCGGCATTCGGGATCGTCGGATCAACCCAGCCGCCAACTGATTCAGCCAATCGCAGGCCATCACCGGTATTGGTCTGTGGCGACGGCGAGAAATGCTCACGTCCGGTCGGCGCATGCGCAAACAACTGCTTGCGGCGTTCAAGGTCGTAAGGGAAACCACCACAGGCCAGCACCACGCCACGCGCAGCATCAACCTGGATACGCCGGCCTTCGTGCTCAACGATCGCACCAGTCACACGCCCCTCTTTCTGGACCAGTTCGCACACCGGGGCCGACAGCCAGACCGGAATGTTCAGATCCATCGCAGCCCGGGCCAGACGTCCGGCCAGCGCGTTGCCATTGGTCAGGTTCATGCCACGCCCATGCCGGATCACATCAAGCAGGTGCTTGCCAAGCCGTTGCACGACATAGGCGAAAGATTCAATCGAGCGGAAGGCCCGCATGAAATGCCAGATCTCTTTGCCAGAGCCGAGCATCATGCCGAAGACGGTCAGTTCGGGCAGCGGCGGCGCGAGGTGACGAATGCGCTCACCCAGCTCCCGTCCGTCGAACGGGCGCGTGACCATCGAGCGCCCGCCCTGCTGACCGCCTGGCGCCTCGGCGTGATAGTCCGGGAACACCGGCGGCATATCGAACTGCACGCAGGTTTTGGACGTAAAAAAATCGATGGCCTTCGGCCCATTCTCCAGAAACGCATCGACGCGCTGCGGATCAAAATGTGTCGTGGTCTCGTGCTCAAGATACGTGCGGGCCGCACCTGGCGGCTCATGGATGCCCTGCTCGGTCGCAAGCCGCGTTCCGGGAATCCAGAGCCAGCCACCTGAGCGCGCGGTTGTCCCGCCAAACTGAGGCTGCTTTTCAACCACGAGAACCCTGAGCCCCTGAGCCGCTGCAGTCACCGCTGCCGACATGCCGGAAGCACCCGTACCGACGACCAGTACGTCACATTGATGATGTTCCTGCTGCATGACCAACGTCTCCGATTTCTTTGTATGAAGAATCAGTCTATCGCAGCCACCGCGGGCGGACCAACGGCTGTTTGCGCCAAATGGGCAAGCTGCTTAAGGTAGCGGGAGGTCTGCCCGGTGAAACATGAGCCGGCTGACCCTGCCAGCCATTGGGTAAAGCCCGGCCATCGTCCGGGCGTTCAACGCGAGGTCACCTCGAGACCAGGACTGCCATGCGTGAAACTTTGACGATTCTGGTGATCGGCACGGCCGACACCAAGGCAGATGAACTGCTCTTTCTGCGCGATTGCCTGATCGGCGCAGGGGCCAGCGCCAGCCTGATGGACGTGGGCGTACTTGGCGAGGCCCCTTTTCGGCCAGAGCATGATCACCACGCGGTCGCAGCGGCGGCCGGTATGACCATCAATCAGATCGCCGCCCTCGCGGACGAGAACGAGGCGATGTCCGCAATGGCACGCGGCGCCTCGCTGTTGGCTGCGCAGTTGCACGCGAACGGCCAGATCGACGGCATGATTGCGCTGGGCGGGACGATGGGCACCGACCTGGCCCTGGATGTTGCTCTGGCCTTGCCGACCGGCGTTCCCAAGGTCGTCCTCTCAACCATTGCATTCTCATCGCTGATTCCACCACAGCGAATTGCCCCGGATCTGACGATGATGCTCTGGGCCGGTGGTTTGTACGGACTGAACGATATCTGTCGCGGTTCGCTGGCGCAGGCGGCTGGCGCAGTGCTCGGTGCTGCGCGCGGACGCTTCACAGGGGGCGCCAGAAAGCCGGTCATCGGCATGTCGTCCCTGGGCAAGAGTTGCCTCAGCTACATGGTGACCTTGCAGCCGGCCTTGCAGGCCAGGGGCTTCGAGCTTGCGGTCTTCCACACAACCGGCATGGGCGGGCGCGCCTTCGAAACGCTGGCAGCGCAGGGCCATTTCGCCGCGGTGATGGACTTCAGCCTGCAGGAGTTGACCAATCAGTTGAACGGCTCAGTGGTCAGCGCCGGCGAAGACCGGCTGCTGGGCGCCGCACGCGGTCTGGTGCCGCAGATTGTCGCGCCTGGCGCCACCGACATGATTGATCTGCCGGCCTGGCAGCCGCTGCCCGCACGCTACAAGGACCGCGGTTTTCACGCGCACAACCGTCTGATTGCGTCGGTCGCGGCCAGCGCCGACGAACGCCGCGCAACAGCCCGTGCGATTGGCGAACGCCTTGCTCAGAGCACAGCCCCCGTGGCATTTTTGCTGCCCATGCTGGGCATCGAGCAATGGGATCGGCCCGGGGAGCCGATGCATGACCCGCAGGGGCTGCAGGCCTTCATCGACGAAGCCCGCCTCGCGATCCAGCCGCCCGTTGAGCTGGTCGAGGTCGAGGCGCATATCAACGACGAGCTGTTTGCGCAGGCTGCGCTGAGCGTTCTGGACCACTGGATTCAGGCAGGCAAGGTCAGCCGCGATGCCTGAACCGACACGCCCGGACATCGACAAACGTCGGCGATACTCTTGAAAAGCGCTGTTCGCACCAAGACCACACCCCGATGAGCCAAGTTCATTCAGCAACCCGGACAGAGCACCCCTTGGGCCCCGCCCCGGCGGCCCGCCCCAGCGCACTGATCCTGGACTTCGGTGGCGTCATCAGCCGTACGCTGTTCGAAACCCATGCCAGTACCGAACAGGCGCTGGGGCTCGCCCCCGGGACGCTGCAATGGCGCGGCCCGTTCGCACCGCAGACCGATCCGTTGTGGCAGTCCATGCAGGCCGGTACGATCAGCGAGCGCGACTACTGGGCCACGCGCAGTCGCGAGGTCGGCCAGCTGCTCGGTGAGCAATGGGAGCAGATGGAAACCTTCGTGCAAAGAGCGCGCGGCGCCGAGCCGTCGGCAGTGATCCGACCCGAGGCGGTCGCGACGATCAACGCAGTCAAGGCAGCCGGCATGAAGCTCGCGGTCCTGTCCAATGAGCTGGATCTTTTCTATGGCACCGGATTCCGGGGGAAACTGCCACTGTTGTCGCAGTTCGACCTGATCATCGACGCAACCCACACCGGGATCCTGAAGCCTGACCCGCGGGCCTATCTGGCCTGTACCCAAGCACTCGAACTTGCACCGGCACAATGCGTCTTCGTCGATGATCAGCCCAGGAATGTTGCGGGAGCCGATGCGCTCGGTCTGCTGACCGTGCAGTTCGATGTGCGCGATCCGAAGAGGTCTTATTCACAGGCGCTGGAGCTCCTGGGTCTGAAGGGCGTGAACTGAGGCCACCCAGGTCGATCAATGCAGGCGGCAGCGAGTCGGCACCGCCTTGAAAGTTGAACTGAAACGGAGAAACCGATGCGTGACGATGCCTTCCTGATTGAACACAATGCCAAACCACTCTGGCATCCGATGGCGCATCCCGCCGAAATGCGGGCCGATCCGCCCAAGGTCATCGTCGCCTCACAGGGTGTCGAGGTCACCGACATTGAAGGGCATCGGGTTCTGGATGCGGTTGGTGGGCTTTGGAACGTGAACCTTGGTTACTCGTGTGAACCGGTCAAGCAGGCCATCACCGATCAGCTGGCGACGCTGCCCTATTACTCCGGCTTTCGCGGTACCTCGACAGGCCCCGCCATTGAACTGGCCCACGAACTGACGCAGTGGTTCGCACCGGAAGGGATGGCCCGCGTGTTCTTTACCTCCGGTGGCTCGGATTCGGTCGAGACCGCCCTGCGCCTGGCCCGCCAGTACTGGAAAGTGCGCGGCTTTGGAGACCGGACGAAATTCATCGGCCTGAAGAAGGGCTATCACGGCACGCACTTTGGCGGCGCTTCCGTTAACGGCAATGTGAATTTTCGGCGCAACTATGAGCCGCTGATGCCCGGCGCATTTCACATCGCCGCCCCCTGGAGCTATCGCAATCCGTTCAACGAGACCGATCCGCAGCGCCTGGCACAACTGTGCGCGACGATGCTCGAAGAGGAGATCGCATTCCAGGGCCCGGAGACCATAGCAGCCTTCATCATGGAACCGGTGTTGGGCGCTGGTGGCGTCATCGTTCCGCCAGCCACGTTCATGCCAATGGTGCGCGAGATCCTCGATCGGTACGGCATCCTGCTGATCGCCGATGAGGTGATCACGGGCTTCGGCCGAACCGGCCGCTGGTTTGCCTCTGACTACTACGGCATCAAACCGGATCTCATGTCCATCGCCAAAGGAATGACCTCCG
>JAURMJ010000406.1 GCA_030830765.1 Quisquiliibacterium sp. | reverse complement strand
GCCGCCATGTCGACATCGATCAGTTCATGTTCAATGCCTTTTTCCAGCAGCGCGATGCGCACGCGTCTCGTGTAGGTGGAAAACGGGTGGTAGTGCAGCTTGATCACAGCGCGCTCCTTGCGGTTCGTTGAACGCATAATCCTACCCATGCCGCGCACACAATGCGCGCCAACACCGTACATATATCCACGGAGGGGAACATGACTCAACTGACATTCGAGTTGCACGAGGACAATCGGGTCTCGCGGCTTGAAGTGGCAATCGAACAACTGGTGATTGCCGGCTGGACCGGTCGTGATGCGGCGGCCGTGCAGCACCATATCGACGAACTGGCCGCAATCGGTGTCCCGGCGCCCTCCAGCGTGCCGGTCTATTACCGTGTTGCCGAATCATTGCTGACCCAGCAGGATGTTTTTCAGGTGCTGGGTGCGGGCAGTTCCGGGGAGGCCGAACCGGTCATCTTTGCGACTGAAAGCGGCCTTTGGCTGACCCTCGGATCAGACCACACCGACCGTGATGCAGAACGTGCCGGAGTTGCGCTGTCCAAACAACTCTGCAGCAAGCCGGTTGCTCGCCAGGCCTGGCGCTGGGATTCGGTGAAGGAGCGGGCCGACTCCCTGGAGCTTTGCTCATGGATCGAGGAATCCGGACAACGCATCGACTACCAGCGTGGCACGCTGGCTGCGATCCGCACCATCAGTTCACTGATCGAGGGCTGCCCGGGTGCAGGCATGAAGCCAGGGACGATGATGTTCTGCGGCACGCTGGGCGCCATCGGCGGTGTGCGGGCCAATCCGTTCTTTGCCTGCGAATTGCGCGATCCGGATGGCCATCGCTCGATCTCGCTCGAGTACCGCACCACGGCCTTGCCGATCGTCAGTTGAATCCTGGCTGAACTCCACACGCAACCCGGTGTTCGGCAGCCCCTGGAAACGCCCACATGGTTCGCATCCGAAAACTGAAAAGCTCCTCCGCACAACCCCAGAACGATGGGCTGGCTTTTGCTGCGGACTCCGGCGGTCACCGGGGTGCGAGCAAACCAGTCCAGGACGTGCTGGTCGAAGCACTGCGCGTCCTTGACCGGGATGCCGCGCAAGCCGCAACCTCGGAAAAAGACTGGTTCAGGCGCTATCCAGCGCACGTCAAGCGACTGGTCCAGGCATCGTTGGAACGGGGCCCGGCTGACACGCTTGCATCGGCCCGGACCGGCATTGCTTCGCTGCACGACAGACTTCGCATTTTGCGAGACACGCACGAGTATCGGATCTCGGATTTGCCGACCTTGAAGCGACGCAATGCATTCAGAACCGAGACGCTGACTGGTGATGGAAAACAGGCGCCGCAGCAGCTGCAGGTGCCCTACCGCGATGAAATGATCAGCGGCGACAAGCTGCTGCGTCAGCTCGAGCGCTGGCAGATTCAGGGCATCATCGAACCGTCCCATGCTCATGCGGTCAGGGAGGTCATCAGTCATCCTGACTGGCTGGATCTGTCAGACCAGACCTTTGTGCTGCTCGGAGCCAGTGCCGAAGTCGGTCCGCTGGCAGCGCTGGCTGGCTGGCGAGCAAAGATCGTTGCGGTCGATTTGCCAGCAGAGCGCCCCTGGAAACGCATCGAACGACTGATCTCCCGCGGCAATGCACGTGTGCTGGCTCCTGCTCGTGACCAGCCGCACTCGCTCGGTGCCAACCTGTTGACCGATCTGCCTGAATTGCTGGACTGGTTATCGGTTCAGCAGGGTCCCATCACGGTGGGATGTCATGCCTACTTGGATGGCGCGCGCCATGTGCTGGTTGCGGCAGCCATGGATCTTGTTGTCGACACGCTTGCGCAGTCGCGCAGCGACCTGAACTATGCCGCGCTGGCAACGCCCTCCGATGTTTATGCAGTGCCCCGCGAGGCTGTGATGGCTTCGGAGCGTAACTGGCGCGCGCGCGGTCTTGGTGAGCGAGCCTGGCAACTGCCCATGTCACTTCTGAGTGGCGGGCGTCTTTTTCGACCCAACTATCC
Organism: Quisquiliibacterium sp.; assembly: GCA_030830765.1. Taxonomy (GTDB): domain Bacteria; phylum Pseudomonadota; class Gammaproteobacteria; order Burkholderiales; family Burkholderiaceae_E; genus Quisquiliibacterium. The sequence continues at coordinate 1,413 of JAURMJ010000406.1, read as the reverse complement.
GGAGGCGCCCAGGTCGGCCATCGCCCTGGGGGGCGACCGGACAACGGCCGTTGAGCACCGCTACGGGGTCTGTGATTGTCTGGTCACGCAACAAGGCCCCAGCTACGCATTGGCCAAGCGCCTGCAGCAGTGGCGGGCGATCTGCGCCCGAGCCGATGGCATTCGAAGCTCGATCAACGTCACGCCATCGACGACAACCCGCTCGGTGATCCGCAGCAGAGCGCTCGAGGCAGCCTTCGGCGGCGCCCGATATTTCGGCGTGGAAGGGTTTGATCCGGCCACAACCAGTGCACTGATGGCCGCCTTGCTGGTCTACGATCTGCGCAGCGAGATGTCTGCGGCCAACCCGAAGCTTCCCCTGGATCATCCACTGGAACTGCTGATGCAGGGCGCCAATCACGGCGGGATGTGGCGCATGCCGATGGCAGCTCGTTCCGCGCTACCATTCGCAGCCTTGATCGGTTTTGTACTTGGTAACCGCTCGTCCACCTGAACTTGAACCCGCCCCATACCGTGCCAACTTCTGACCGCTGGCGCAGCATCGCGCTGTTGCTGCTGATCGCCGTCCTGTTCGGGGCCAACCACGTGGCAGCCCGACTGACCTTCGACCACGGCACCGGCGTGACGTTTGCGGTTGCCGTGCGATCCGCGATGACCGCGCTTGTCCTGATGTTGCTGCTCACCCTCAGTCGACCCGCCGGCCGACTGACCGCGCCAACCTTCAGACGCGCCCTGCTCGTCGGACTGCTGGTGTCCTTCCAGAGCTTTTGCCTGTACTCGGCAGTCGCCAGGATTCCAGTCGCACTGGCCTTGCTGGTGTTCAATACCTTCCCGATGGTGCTCGGGCTGCTGTCCTGGGCGACTGGCGCGGAACGCCCTCACCCACGCGCAATGATCGCGATGCCCGTCGCACTCGTCGGGTTGGCGATTGCGCTCGATGTCTTTGGCTGGGCACCAGCCGCCGCCCGCGCCAGCCAGGGACAGATCGGCATCGGAGTTGCGTTCGCGATAGGAGCATCGCTGTCCATGGGGATGGTGCTGCTGCTGACCACCAAATGGCTGTCAGCAGTTGACGGGCGAATGCGCACGCTGATTCTGATGTCGGTGGTTGCGCTGGTCACCTTCTGCGCCGGGATGATCGGTGGCGGATTTGCACCCCCGGCAGACGGCACAGGCTGGCTCGGATTGGCCCTGCTGACGGCGTTTTACGGGATCGCGATCACCGTGCTATTTACCGTGCTCCCGAAAATGGGTGCTGTGAATAATGCTGCGATCCTGAATTTCGAGCCGGTTGCCGCGCTGATCCTTGGATGGCTGATTCTTGGCCAGAGCATCGCGGCTTCGCAGCTCTTCGGCGGAGTCATCGTGATTGCCGCAATCATTGTGCTGACTACCGGCAAACGATGAGGTCCG
>JAURMJ010000405.1 GCA_030830765.1 Quisquiliibacterium sp. | reverse complement strand
GTACAGACCCGACTTAATTCGCCGGTCGAGGCCATTGATCTGCGCTACCCAAACGGATTTGCGGTGCGTCCCGTTGCGATGGCTCCCGGACAGGACCCATTGAAAAAGCCAGTCCAGGGCCACGAGCCGGGCGCAGCGGGAAGCGTGCTCACGCCGGGCGCGGCCGGTTCATCGGCACGGTCTGCAGCTCCAGGCAGGGACGCAAATGCCGCCAGTGTGAAAGTCGGACATCCGCAATGAGCCAAATCAAGTCAATGAAATACAAAGTCGAAGTCGACAGGAAGGAAACGAGGCGCACCAATGGCTAGGGACTTGAGTGACCTGATCGTCGGTCTGGATATCGGGACCTCTAAGATTGTTGCGGTCGTCGCGCAGATGCTGCCCGACGGTCGTTACGACATCATCGGCCTGGGGCAGCACGAGTCGCGCGGCCTCAAAAAAGGAGTCGTCGTCAATATCGAGTCGACCGTCATGTCGATTCAGCGCGCGCTGGAAGAGGCCGAAGTCATGGCCGACTGCAAGATCAAGACGGTCTATGCCGGAATCGCCGGGAGCCACATCCGCAGTTTCAATTCGAGCGGCATGGTGGCGGTCAAGGACAAGGAAGTCTCCGAGGCCGATATGGCGCGGGTCATCGATACCGCCAAGGCTGTGAACATTCCGACCGACCAGCAGATCCTGCATGTGCTTGCGCAGGAGTTCATCATCGACGGCCAGGAAGACATTCGCGAGCCCATCGGCATGAGCGGTGTGCGCCTGGAGGTCAAGGTCCACATCGTGACCGGGGCGGTGTCGGCGGCACAGAACATCGTCAAGTGCGTTCGGCGCTGCGGCCTGGAGGTCCAGGATCTGATTCTGCAGCCACTGGCCTCCAGCATGGCCGTCCTGACCGAAGACGAAAAGGAGCTTGGTGTCGCGCTGGTCGACATCGGTGGAGGTACCACTGACATTGCGATCTTCACCGGCGGTGCGATTCGCCATACCGCGGTGATTCCGATCGCGGGGGACCAGATCACCAACGATATCGCCATGGCTTTGCGGACCCCAACGCCCGAGGCTGACGAAATCAAGGTTCAGTACGGACTGGCCAAACAGGTGCTGGCCGATCCGAATGCACGCATCGAAGTGCCGGGTCTGGGCGATCGTGGTCCGCGGCAGTTGTCGCGTCAGGCGCTGTCGGCTGTCATCGAGCCACGAGTCGAGGAACTCTATGCGCTGATCCAGCAGGTGATTCGCGAATCTGGCTACGAAGAGCTGCTGTCCTCCGGCATCGTCATTACGGGTGGCTCGGGGCTGATGCCCGGCATGGTCGAACTGGCCGAGGACATCTTTTTAAAGCCGGTCCGGCTGGGCGTGCCGTCCTACTCCGGCGGCCTGGCTGATGTGGTCCGTTCGCCGCGTTATGCGACAGCCCTCGGCTTGCTTGAGGAAGCCCGGGCGCAGCGGATGCGTGGTCGCAAGGCCGCCGAGCAGTCAGGGTCACTCAAGGAGACGATGCGCAGGATGAAGGAATGGTTCCTGGGCAATTTCTGAACAGAGAGCAGGGTATGGATAAGAAGCAGAAAACGGCCGGAAAGACACAGGCAGCCATCAGGCGAGGGCGGTCGCCAGGCGGCAATCATGGATTCAGACAGGCAACAATTTTTTTAATTTCCCCACTAAGCGTAGTTTCAGGAGGCCACTAAAAATGAACTTTGAAATGTTGGAGACAGAAGTCGCCGGCGCCGTGATCAAGGTCGTCGGAGTCGGCGGCGCAGGCGGCAACGCGATCAATCACATGATTGGTCGTGGTGTGCAGGGCGTCGACTTCATTGCGCTGAACACTGACCGCCAGGCGCTTTCGCGTTCGCTGGCCCACCAGGTCATTCAGCTGGGCGATCAGGGTCTGGGTGCAGGTGCAAATCCTGAAGCTGGAAAGGCGGCTGCCGATGCTGCGCGAGAAGAAATCCGCGCTGCACTCGAAGGTGCGAACATGGTCTTTCTGACCGCTGGTATGGGTAAAGGAACCGGCACGGGCGCATCGCCAATCGTTGCCGAGGTGGCCAAGGAACTGGGGGTGCTGACCGTTGGTGTCGTGACCAAACCCTTCCAGTTCGAGGGTGCTCGCAAGATGACGATCGCCGAGTCAGGCATCGAGCAACTGGTCGAGCATGTCGACTCGCTGATCGTCGTGCTGAACCAGAACCTCTTCGAGGTCATGGACGAGGACGCCAGCCTGGAAGATGCATTCAAACGTGCCGATGATGTACTGCACAATGCGGTCGCCGGCATCGCCGAAATCATCAATGTGCCTGGCCTGGTCAACGTCGACTTTGCCGACGTGCGTACGGTGATGGGCGAGCAGGGCAAGGCCATGATGGGGATCGGCGAGTCGGCCGGCTTGGATCGTGCTCGTCTTGCAGCTGAGCAGGCAGTCGCTTCGCCGCTGCTTGACGGCGTTGATCTGTCTGGTGCGCGAGGGGTGATTGTCAACATCACGGCCAGTCGCAGCCTGAAGCTGCGCGAAACCAACGAGGTGATCAACACAATCAAGGCCTTCTGCGCCGAAGATGCCACGATCATCCACGGTACCGTGTTCGATAACGAGATGGAGGACCGGCTCCGCGTCACCGTTGTCGCCACCGGCATTGGCCGTAAGGCGATCGCGCGCCCGGTCCTGGTTCAGGCCCCGATCCTGCGCACCGGCACTGATAATGGGCCGGCCAGTGGTGGCAATGGGTCGCAGGGCTACGGCGACCTTGATAAGCCCGCAGTCTGGCGCAATCCGCGTGCCAACGCGGCCGCCCAGGTCGCTGCGCTTGAGGAGAGCGGCATCGAGCGTTTCGATATTCCTGCCTTCTTGCGCAAACAGGCAGACTGATCGGGGTCAACACGACCCATGGGGATGGGTCGGGGTACCGACAGCGGGGGCCATTGTGGCCGGCCAGCCGCTGTCGTGCCCATTGAGTGTTCTTTGCTGCGATCTGCCGGGGCCGACCAGACTGTTTTCAGCCAGAAAGTCTTCGCCAATGGCACATGTTCGGCAGGGATTTCGGGATGGAACTAAAATACAGGGTTCATCCAATCCACCTGTCTTTCAAGACCAGCAAGGAAAATCACCATGACGATCAAAGTCGGAGACCGCCTTCCGGACGCCACACTCACTGAATTCATCGAAGTTGAAGGCAATGGCTGCTCAATCGGCCCGAATGCGTTCAAGGTCGAGGATCTGGTCAAGGGCAAGAAAATTGCCATCTTCGGCTTGCCGGGTGCTTTTACCCCGACTTGCTCTGCCAAGCACGTTCCTGGCTACGTTGCCCAATATGACGCGCTGAAGGCCAAGGGCGTCGATGAAATCTGGTGCGTCTCCGTCAATGATGCGTTCGTGATGGGCGCTTGGGGCCGCGACCAAGGTAGCGGAAGCAAGGTCCGCATGATGGCTGACGGATCGGCCGAGTTCACCAAGAAGCTCGGGCTTGAGTTCGATCTGACTGCCCGCGGCATGGGCGTGCGCTCGCAACGTTACTCGATGCTGGTCGAGAATGGCGTCGTCAAGACCTTCAATCTTGAAGGTCCGGGCCAGTTTGAAGTCTCCAGCGCTGAGAAGATGCTGGCTGACCTGGCCTGATCACAAGACAGCCAATCAGTTGCGGAGCACAGACTTGTTGCGTCAGCGCACCATCAAGGCCCGAGTGTCGACCGTCGGTGTCGGTCTGCACTCCGGGCGTAGAGTCGAACTGACGCTGCGCCCGGCTGCTCCGAATACCGGCATTGTCTTCCGTCGGGTCGATCTCGATCCGCCCGTGGATATCGTCGCGCGTGCCGATCGCGTCACCGACACCCGGATGGCGTCCACCTTGTCCGCTGCCGATACCGGACCAGGTGCCCTGATCCGGATCGCGACGGTCGAACATC
>JAURMJ010000404.1 GCA_030830765.1 Quisquiliibacterium sp. | reverse complement strand
ATGAAAGTTCCCCGGGTTGTCCACTCAGGCAACCTGCACACGCGTTCAAGCCGCCTTCTGGTGCTGGCCTCGCTGCTGACGCTGCTCAGTGCCTGCGGCGGAGGGGGTTCGGGCAGCGCGAACCAGCCACCGCCCAGTCATACGCTTCCGGACCAGACTGGGTGCTTCTACCAGTACACCCTGCCCCAGTCAGCCCAGCGAGCGGGCATCGATCCGCTGCTCTCGTCATTCTGGCACCTGAACAACACCGGCCAGGACGGCGGCACGCGCGGCGAGGACCTGAATGTGTTCCCAGGCTGGACAAGCACACGAGGGAACGGAACCCGGATTGCGATCATCGATGATGCGCTGGACGTTCTTCACGAGGATCTGGCCCCCAACGTGGTGCCCGGCGCCAGTTACAGCTACCGGTCCGGCAGTGTTGGCAGTTCCTACCCGCTGCCCTGCCTGGCTGCCGATGATCATGGCACGGCGGTTGCCGGCATTGCGGCTGCCCGCGATCAGAATGCAGTCGGCGGCGCGGGCGTGGCTCCCCAGGCAGGTCTGGTCGGCTACAGCGCACTGGCCACTGGATTCGATGCCGACATCGCCGATGCGCTGATGCGCGGACTTGCCGACAACGGCGTCTACCAGAACAGCTGGGGATCCCCCGACGATGGCAAACTTGGCGAAATCTCGTCAGTGATCAGCGCGGCAATCGAAACCGGGATCACCACGGGGCGCAACAGCAAGGGCGCGGTCTACGTATTTTCTAACGGCAACGGTGGCTGTTACGCGCTTGACCAGAACAACCGCTGTCTGAGTGAGCGCAGCACCCTGGATGCCTACCTGAACCAGCGCGGCGTCATCGTCGCCTGCGGTGTCGATCATGACGGACGCCATCCAGACTATGCGGAACAAGGGGCCAATCTACTGGTCTGCGGGGCAACCGGTAACGAGTCCTACACGTCCTTCATCAGCACGACAGCCCCGAAGAACCGGTACCGCAATGATTTTTCCGGGACTTCAGCGTCGACGCCGATGGTTTCGGGCACTGCCGCCCTGTTGTTGTCGGCAAATCCTTCGCTGACCTGGCGCGATATTCGCCTGATCCTGGCCCGCTCGGCCCGCCGCAATGATCCAGGTGACGGCGGCTGGTTCGCCAATCCCAGCAGCGGCCTGGCGTACAACCACAAGTACGGCTTCGGCGTTGCCAACGCGGCGGCCGCACTGGCGCTGGCGGCCAACTGGAGCAGCGTCGGCGGCAGCGACACGATGCGCTCGTGCGGTCCGTATCTGCGCACCCCGAACATCGCGCTCCCCGATGCCAGCGGAGCGCGCGTCACGCCGCGAGAGGACACGATCGCCGTCCCGACCGGCTGCCCGATTTCCCGGATCGAATATGTCGAGGTGAGCTTCACAGCCGATCATGCCTATTCCGGGGATCTGCGCATCGAACTGACCAGTCCGACAGGCAGCACAAGCGAGCTGGCCGTCGAGCGTCTGTGCGATGGCAGCGGCGATGCCTGCGGCAGCTACCGGAACTGGCAATTCGGGGTGACCCGTCATCTGGACGAACCGGCAGTTGGCGAGTGGCGGCTGCGGGTCACTGATGCGCAACAGGATGACACGGGTCGCTGGAACAACTGGAGTCTTCGGATCTGGGGACGATGATGAAGCTCTCAACACGCAGCGCTGGTGCGATCAGCCTGATCCTGGCGGCCTGCCTGCAGCAGTCGCCTGTCATGGCCCAGCAACTGTCCTGGCATGACGGGAATACGCGTCATCCGCTGTGGATCGATCCGGCCTTGATCGCCGATTTCTCCGGTCCAGGATCGGCCAGCGATCAGGTTCTGCGACCGGCGGCACAGGCCGTGACCAAGTCGGTCGGCAGCTCGCCGGTCTTTCGTGATGCGCCTGATGCGCAGGCCCCGGCAAGGGCGCTGCCAGGTGGGGTCATTGTGCGAGTCTCCCCGTCGCTGGATCCAGCGCTTCGCCAGGCCGTGTTCACCCGTCATGGGCTCAATGAGGTGCGCGAGCTTGGCACGGCGAGCGGGATCTGGTTGATCGCCACATCCCCCGGCCTGCCGGCACTGGAGCTTGCGAACCGACTGCACGAGAGCGGCGACTTCATTTCGGCCTCACCGAATTGGTGGCGGCCGCGTGCACCCAAATCCAGAGCAGCCCCGCATCGCTAAACGGCCGGAATGCGCCGTGCGACTGCGACCATAGACAACCTGAACCGAATCGAGCGCCTCCCTGATGCGAACCGAACAAGCAATCACAATCCAGCGCATTGACTACACGCCCCCTGCCTGGCTGGCCAATTCGATTGAACTCGAATTTGACCTGGTCCCTGAACGTACGCTGGTCACTGCGACGACGCAGTTCCATCGCAATCCGGAGGCGCCGGGTCCCTTTGAGCTGGACGCAGACGAACTTGAGCTGGTCAGCATCCTGCTGGACGGCAGGCCGCTCTTGCCCTCTGAATACGAATGCACGTCCAGGCAACTGAAGATCCTCAAACCGCCGCCGCAGTTCACGTTGCAGGTCGTCACCGCGATTGCACCGTCGGCCAATACCGCCTTGATGGGCCTGTACGTGTCGGGCGGCAATTTCTTTACGCAATGCGAGGCAGAGGGTTTCAGGCGCATCACGTACTTCCCCGATCGCCCCGATGTCATGGCCCGCTACACCGTCACGATCCGCGCGGACCAGCAAGAATTCCCGGTGCTGCTATCCAATGGCAACCTGGTCGACAGCGGTTTATGCGAGCGTCGGGACGGCGAGCCGCAACGCCATTGGGCACGCTGGGTCGACCCCTTCCCGAAGCCCAGTTATCTGTTCGCACTGGTGGCCGGCAAACTGGTTGCCACCGAAGAGCGTTTCAAGACCCGTTCAGGCCGCGAAACGCTGCTGCAGGTCTGGGTCGAGCCGGGCAACGAGAACAAGACTGCCCACGCGATGCGCTCACTGGTTCGATCGATTCGCTGGGATGAGGAACGCTTCGGCCTGGAGCTGGATCTGGATCGCTTCATGATTGTTGCGGTCGGCGACTTCAATATGGGCGCCATGGAGAACAAGGGTCTCAATGTCTTCAACACGAAGTACGTCTTCGCAACCCCGCGTATCGCCACCGACACTGATTTCTCGAACATTGAATCGGTGGTCGGTCATGAGTACTTCCATAACTGGACCGGGAACCGTGTCACCTGCCGAGACTGGTTCCAGCTGACGCTCAAGGAAGGCCTGACCGTTCTGCGCGACCAGGAATTTTCCGCCGATATGCTGGCGGCCGACAGCGATACACCGGCCGGGGCAGCCAGCGCCCGCGCGGTCAAACGTATCGAGGATGTCCGTGTGCTGCGCGCCATGCAGTTTCCTGAAGACGCCGGTCCGATGGCTCATCCGATCCGCCCGGAGTCCTACCAGGAAATCAACAACTTCTACACAGTCACGATCTATGAGAAGGGCGCCGAGGTTGTGCGCATGCTGCAGACGCTGGTCGGGCGTGAAGGTTTTGCGCGCGGCCTGTCGCTCTATCTTGAGCGCCATGACGGCCAGGCAGTGACCTGCGACGACTTTGTCACGGCGATTGCCGATGCGAACGACCGCGACCTGGAGCAGTTCCGGCACTGGTACTCACAAGCGGGTACGCCACGGGTCTCGATCGCCGCAGTTCATGATGCGGCAGCCCGCAGGTTTACGCTGACTGTTGAGCAACTGCCTCCCGCCAGCCCTGGCGCCAGAACCCGGCCCTCAGACCCGCCCGCCCAGACGCTGCATATCCCGCTGGCGATCGGCCTGCTTGGCGCAGACGGCAAGGATCTCGCACTGAAGACTGGCGCGATGCAGGCACCGGACACATTGATTCTCGAACTGACGCAGCCCCGCCAGCAGTTCGTCTTCGAGAACATTGAGCAGGCCCCGACGCCGTCACTGCTGCGCGATTTCTCCGCCCCCGTGATCGTCGAATATCCATACACCGCCTCGCAGCTGGCGTTGCTGATGACCCATGACAGCGACCCCTTCAATCGCTGGGAGGCCGGGCAGCGCCT
>JAURMJ010000403.1 GCA_030830765.1 Quisquiliibacterium sp. | reverse complement strand
TGGATCGACGCGACGCGCGCGACGTAGGCCGAACGGCCCTCAGTCGGGATCGTGTTGCCCACGGTCACATAGTTGATCACCTTCGGGTCGACGCCCGAGCGTTCAATGGCGGCCTTCATCACAGTGCCACCGAGTTCGGCCGGCTCAATATCCGACAGGGATCCGCCAAAGGCGCCGATTGCGGATCTTGCTGCACCCAGCACGACCACATCACGTGTGCTCATTCTCAACTCCTGATAAGTGGGGTCAAAAGGCGACCCCAAGAGGGTAAACGGCCTGCTTAGCCCTCTATTTTGCCAAGGATTTGACCTTTATCGGTTTTGCGGTGCTGACAAGGTTAGTCAGCCTTCAACTCCGGCGGTCGCGATGCATGCTTTCGGAATTCGGCTGTGGATCCGGAGAACTTCAGCCCGGCATCAAGAATTGCCGAGTCTGTTACTTTGCTCAGTGGCGTGTAGCGCGGATGATGATGTTCCAGGTAGGGATCGTTGCTGGCTGCGTTGTAACAGCAGATCAGCGTCCATCGACGCTTGTCCGAGCGGTTGCTGTCCGAGCGGTGCATCAAGTTGCAGTGAAAGAACAGCGCATCGCCCGGTTCCATTTCGCAGTAGACGAGATCCATGCGCTTGCGCATCTCATCGACCCTGGTCAGATCGGCGCCTACCTGTTCGCCCTCAAGCAGCACATGGTCGATGCGGCCGCAGCGATGCGAACCGCGCAGTACCTGCAGGCAGCCGTTCTCGCGGGTCGAGTCGTCAAGCGCGATCATCACGCTGGCCATGTTGGGGAAAACGCAGCCGTTGTTGTACCAGTAACCGTAATCCTGATGCCATTCCCAGGCACCACCGACGCGCGGCTCCTTGGCAGTCAGTTTCGAGTGGTAGTGATAGACCTCTCCGCCGAGCATCCATTCCATTGTGTCGACCATGCGCGCTGATCGTGCCGCGAGCCCGTAGACGCTTTCCCCGGGATGGTTCCATTGCGCCATTCGCGTCGCAAGTCCCTGCGAGTCGGTGCGGTCATAAAAACAGGCACGCAGGTTCGGATCGGTTTCGATCGCTTCGCGCAACAGTTGGATTTCCTGCGGGTCAAATAGTCGGCGTACGATGACGTAACCGTCTTCCAGGTACTGCCGCTGCTGGCCGGCATCAAAAATATTGGGCATTTACTGATCAACTCCTGAGCAGTTTGATTCGGTGCGGCTTCGATGAATTCAGACCGGAGTCCAACTGAGAAATGCATGCATCAGTTGCTCCAGCAGCGGTCTGAGAGCTGCTGCCTTGTCTGCGTGCCAGCGGTAGGGCGGTGTCTCATCCAGGTACGCGCGCCAGCTCATTTCAAGTTGCACTGCATGCACGTTTTGTGTGGGGCGACCGTAGGTTCGGGTGATGTAGCCCCCTTTGAAGCGGCCGTCCATGACCCATGAGTAATCTCGCTGGCCCGCAAAGACCTCAGTGACTCGGTTGCGCAGGCTGTCAGCACAGCTGTTGCCGTCTGCAGTGCCCAGATTCATGTCCGGCAGACGTCCTTCGAACAGCCAGGGCAATTCCCCTTTGATGCTGTGCGCATCGAAAAGAACCACATGACCATGACGTACGCGCAGACGCTCAAGCTGGGCGCTCAAGGCCTCGTGATAGGGATTCCAGACAGTGCTGACCCGTTGCGCGATCTCTTCTTCATCCGGCTCCATGCCATCACGGTACAGCGTATCCCCTGTGAAGAATCGGGTCGGGCACAGACCGGTGTTGTTCTGCCCCGGATACATCGGCTGGTTGTCCGGCGGACGGTTCAGGTCGACGTAATAGCGGCTGTGCGTCGGGATCAGCAGACTTGCACCCAAACCCGCCGCGAAGTCGTAGAGTCGGTCCATGAACCAGTCGGTGTCTTCAACCTCAAGAGCGCGTGGCACAAGCCGGTCATGCAAAGACTCCGGGATGTAGGTGCCGACATGCGGCATGCTGATCAGCAAAGGCGAATCCGCCTCATGCAGAGAATAAGGGTGCACTGGAAACTCCGTTTTCCGATTTTTCGATGAAGCGGCGACAGTCGTTCGGCCAGCCTCGGTAAACTCACCGCATTCTAAGGAGATCCGGAAAGGAGACCGATTGTGAGCGCGAAGCTTCCTCAATTACGCATTGCATTGGCCGGACTTGGCGCGATTGGTCAGGCGCTGGCCCGCTCGCTTTGGCAGGATCCGCTGCCGGGTGTTGTCCTGAGCGCGGTCAGTGCTCGGGATGCTGACAAGGCGCGACGTTTTCTCGATTCAATCAATTGCCCTGTGCCTGTCTGCGAGATTGATGCGCTGGAGCCTCATGCCGACCTGGTGGTCGAGTGCGCGCCGGCGGCGCTGCTGCCACGGATTGCCACGCCGTTTCTGAAGCAGGGCAAATCGGTGATGGTTCTGTCTGTCAGCGCGTTGCTGTTCAACGAAGAGCTGATCGAACTGGCCCGCGAATCCGCCGGCCGGCTCCTTGTGCCCACGGGGGCGCTGATCGGTCTGGATGCCGTGGCTGCGGCTGCCGAAGGACAGATTCATTCGGTCCGGATGGTCACGCGCAAGCCGCCGAAAGGACTGGCCGGAGCGCCGCATCTGATTGAACACAATATCTCGGTCGAAGGATTGACCTCGGCCAAGAAGGTCTTTGAGGGCAATGCGCGGGCAGCGGCCAAAGGTTTTCCTGCGAACCTGAATGTTGTGGTTGCGTTGTCGCTGGCCGGTATCGGTCCTGAAAAGACAACCCTCGAAATCTGGGCTGATCCTGGCGTTACCCGAAACACGCATACGATCGAAGTGGACTCGGATTCGGCCCGGTTCACCATGACCATCGAAAATATTCCGTCCGAGAATCCGAAGACCGGTCGAATTGTTGCGCAGAGCGTGCGTGCGCTGCTGCGAAAAATGCGCGCGCCGCTGGCCGTCGGCACCTGATCCTCGAGGGGGCGGCAGTGGCCCGACTCCGGCCATTGCACGCCCGGCCGTGGGTTCCCGCCTTTGCGCGCTCAGCTGCTGGTTCGGGCGAGCGAGACGACCATTGACGACTGACGGCCTGATGCGATTTACTTTTGTCGGCCGTGGGCAAGGTCCCGGTTCGCCTAAAAAAGAGGCAGTGAAATCTGCTCAGCGACCGGGCCGGACAGGATGCGCCGCGCTGTTGGGATTCTTTCGGGTTTCTTGAGATGACGGATGAGACGGGGATTTCGTCGGCCGCTTTGGTCGACGGGCTGGCCTGTGCATGCGCAGGGATTACTGTGCCAGTTGGCAATGAGACGGCCGACGGTTCGGGAATCAAGGCGCTTCAGGCCCATTTTGAGCGCGCGGGTCTGCAGACCAGGGTGCGTCATGCGGTCGAGACTGTCCGCGATCGGCTGTGTCATCGATTTCGGCTCGATCTGAGTGGGGCACCGGCCGAACTGCTGGCGGATCTGGACACCGCGAGGTTGACCGGCGCACTGGCGCCCGACGCGGAGGCGGCCGTCGAGGCGGAAATCTGGCTGGCCTGGCTTGTCAGTCCGATGGAGCTGAGCTTTCCGAACTTCGATGAATTGCTGGCGCAGTTTCGAGTGCGCTGCGGCATCGTCGATGCGGCGTCAAGCACGCTGGTCGATTTTCATGCGACCGCCGTGAATCGCCCGGTCTCGCATTGGACCTATGTCGAGGGAGTCGGGTTTCGGCTGAATCCGGGCAAGTCGCTGGCCGAGGGACTGGATCTTGCGCTGCATCCGAAAACGCCGGAGGCACGCTATGCATTCTCCTGTAAGCGAGCCTCCGAATATGTTGTACTGCTTGCAATGGCGCGCGAGGCGCAGCACTCGAACCCGGCGCTCTACGCGGCCATGGAACGTCAATGGCATAAGGGGCCATTGATGGCAGACGCCTTCGAGGCCGCCTTTCTTTCGCCGGTCGGTACGGCGACTTGCCCGGCACCCAAGCGCTGGTATGTTCCAGGCGATCGTGTCTGGTTCCGGAACCCCGAACCACTGTCAGCTGATGTGGCCGGCTACGAAGGATCATTCGTTCTTTATCTGGGCAGCGGACATTTCGCGAATTTCTGGAAACAGGAAAAGCCGTTCACTGTCGATTCCAAAATGCTGGAAATCTACTGCTGGCGTTTCGGGATAGAAACGCGTGAAGGTGAGGAACCGACGATCAACGATGATCTGGTGGACGAGGCTGTCGCACAGCATCTGCAGCGGCCCGAGGAGGTCGCAGCCATCGCCGAGCAGATGTACCGGTACCAGGATGTCAATCCGATCAATGCCGATGGCGGCGCGATCGACTATCAGCGTGAGGTCCCCCGCTTCGTGCTGCCTGACAGCTGCTCCGTGGAACTGCCCGACTGATCGATTTCCGCTTGGTGGATAAATCGGACCGCAAGGGCTGTGCCTTGCGTTGTCACGGGATGGCTTTGTCCGGCACGTTACGACTTCGGGACTGCGTGCGTGACACGCAGTCCCGACAGACCAAGGTCAAAAACGAAGGAGACATCAATGAACGATCGAAAAGATCCGAGTCAGGCGCGCCCAACTCCTGACCGGTTGCGCCGAATCATTACGCTGGGCGGAGCGGCGACTGTGGCGGCACCGGGAATCGCGCTTGCGCAGTCTCGTCCATTGATCCGGATTGGCGTGCCAACCAAGACCTATTTCCCGACCATCATTGCTGAAACGGCCTTGCGCCGGAAGCTGTTCGACAAGGAAGGTGTTCAGGCGGAAATCACGATTTACCGCAGTGGCGCCGAGGGCTTCGAGGCACTGGCTGCTGGTGCTGCGGATATCGTCTACAACTCCTCATCCAGCGTCGCAGCGGGTCTGAAAAAAGGCGTCATGGCTCGCTGTGTCGGCAATGGTGCACTCGGTTATTTTGGTTGGCATCTGGTGGTCAAACCGGGGTCGCCGATCAAGACGCTCAAGGATCTGGCGGGCAAGAAGGTGGGCATCACCTCGGCCGGTTCAGGCACCGATATCCTGGCGCGCTGGGCGATGGCAGACCAGAAGATCGAGTTCACGCGAGTACCCCTTGGCGGTGGAGGCCTGGTTCCCAACTTGCTGAGCGGCAACATTGACGCCACGGTGCTCTATTCGCCGCTGACCTATAAGCTGATCCAGGCCGGGCAGGCACGTTCGATCTGCGACTTCGGCGCCCAGGTCCCGGCGCACTCGACTGGCTCATGGATCGCAACGGACAAGGTGATTGCCGGAAGACCGCAGGATCTGCAGAAGGCGCTGAATGCGCTGTACGGCGGAGTGGGTTTCCTGCGTAATCCCGCGAATCGCGCTACGGCTGTGAAACTCATTGCCGAGGTCGATGAGATTCCTGATCCGATTGCCGCGGCCGAACTGGACGGGAATATCGTCAAGCTGTCCTCGACCGGGGAATTCAAGCTTGAATGGATGGAGCGCGCGCTTTCAATGGGGGCATTGATTGGCATGAAGGATCTTGCTCCGGCAACCGAGATCTTCACGACCAAGTTCAAGCCGGTGCCCACGACCTGATGGTCGGGGTGCCTTTGGTCTTCGCCCGCTCTGATTTGCGACGAATGAATTGACACGGCTGACTGAAACAATAGCGCGGGCGGCTTTGCTGCTGGGTTTTCTTGCAGTCTGGGAGTTTCTTCCCAGACTGCAAATCGTCGACCCAGCGCTTTTGCCTCCGATCAGTGAAGTGATGACGACGCTGGGACGCCTGTTGCAGCGCTCGAAAGTGCATGACGCCATCGCAGTGACCTCTGCCGAAGTGATCGTGGCGTTTCTGATCGCGATTCCACTGGGGACGCTGCTTGGCGTGCTGATCGCGGAAAAGCCATATCTCGGGGCGATCTTCAAGCCGCTGCTGTTCTATGTTTTCAGCATCCCGAAGTCGATTTTCCTGCCAATGTTCATCCTGGTCTTCGGGATCACGTTTGCGCAGAAAGTTGCCTATGCGGCCTTTACAACAACGTTTGTCGTGTTGATGAGCGCCACGGCCTGCGTTGAGTCGGTCAAAAATGAATACATCGAGGTAGCCCGCTCCTATGGAGCGACCCGCACGCAGCTGATCCTGCGGGTCTATGTGCCCAGCATGCTGCCGATGCTGCTCGAAACCATCAGGATCTCGATGATCTTCAACTTTACGGGCGTGATGATTGCGGAGATGTACGCTTCACGGACAGGCATCGGTCACCTGATCGGCAGTTGGGGGGAGAACTTCCAGATGCCTGAGCTTTTTGCGGGCATTGTGCTGCTGTCAGCAATCGCAATTCTGTTCAATGAATCTGTCCGCTGGCTGGAGGAAAGATGCAGCAACTGGCGCAGTTAGGGGCCGCGACGCAATCAGGCGGCGCTGCGATTGAGGTCAGAAACCTCAGCCATATCTACGATGGCGTGAATGGCGAAGTCAAGGCGCTGGATGATATTTCGCTGACCGTCGATTCAGGGAAATTCACCGTGATTGTCGGGCCGAGCGGATGCGGCAAGACCTCATTGCTGATGATGATGGCCGGTCTGCGGGCTCAGACTTCGGGGGAGTTGCTTTGTCATGGAGCGCCGATTCCTGAACCGGATCCGAGGCGGGTCGGCGTTGTCTTTCAGGAGGCGAGTCTGTACCCCTGGCTGACTGCGGTGCAGAACGTCGAATTTCCGCTGAGTCTGCGCAAGGATCCGAAGGCGGAGCGCCGGGAGCGGGCATTGCGCATGCTCGCGCTGGTCGGGCTGGAAGGATTTGCGGATCGCTATCCGCACGAGTTGTCCGGCGGCATGAAACAGCGCGTCTCGATCGCCCGCGGACTGGTGCAGGATCCGCCGGTGCTGCTGATGGATGAGCCGTTTGCTGCACTGGATGAGCAGACCCGGATGACCATGGGGCATGAGTTGCTGCGGATCTGGTCGACCACATCCAAGACGGTCGTTTTCATTACACACAGCCTCACCGAGGCGGTGTATCTGGCTGACGAGGTTCTGGTGATGTCAGCACGACCCGGGCGGATCATCGACCGGATTGCGATTGATCTGCCGCGGCCTCGCACCTACGAGATGATGGCGACCGATACCTTTGGCGGCCTGCGCGAGCGGATCTGGCAGCAGATACGGAGTGCGCATTGATGCGAGCCAACAGGCTGCCAGCTCCTGCGCGCGTGCGACAGGCCATGTTGGTGGCCGCATTGCTCGGGTGGGAACTGATCCCGCGCACGGGGCTGTTGCCCGAACTGTTCCTGCCCTCTCTGTCAAAAACACTCACGGTGCTGGTGTCCGACTGGCGCATCTACGGTCTGGCAATGCTGACGACGGTTGGCGAGATTCTTCTTTCCATGCTGATTGCCTGTGGCGGTGGCATCACTTTGGGCGCGATGGTCGGCGGGTTGGCCAGGATGCGCTCCCTGCTGCTGCCGGTCTTCTCGAGCCTGTATGCGATTCCAATTGTGATTCTGTATCCGGTGTTCACGGCCTGGTTCGGTGTCGGTCCGGAGTCGAAGATCGCATTTGCCGGAATCTATGCCTTCTTCCCGGTGGTGCTCTCGACCGCAGCCGGGATCCGCACAATCGATCCGCAGTACATGGTTGCGGCGCGCAGCATGGGCGC
>JAURMJ010000402.1 GCA_030830765.1 Quisquiliibacterium sp. | reverse complement strand
CGTCATCAAGAAATACATCGACGAAAACGAAATCGCCAAGAAGGCCAAGGTTGAGATCACCGGTGACGACATGCGTGAGGGCCTCGCCTGTGTGATCAGCGTCAAGGTGCCCGAGCCCAAGTTCAGCTCTCAGACCAAGGACAAGCTGGTGTCGTCTGAGGTGCGCGCCCCGGTTGAGGATGTCGTTGCCAAGGCGCTGGACGAATTCCTTCAGGAAACGCCCAACGACGCAAAGATCATCTGCAGCAAGATTGTCGATGCGGCGCGCGCGCGTGATGCCGCGCGCAAGGCACGCGAGATGACCCGACGCAAGGGTCTGCTCGATGGTGTTGGACTGCCAGGCAAGTTGGCAGACTGTCAGGAAAAGGATCCAGCCCGCTCCGAACTGTTCATCGTCGAGGGCGATTCGGCAGGTGGATCGGCCAAGCAGGGGCGTGATCGAAAATTCCAGGCTGTGCTGCCCCTGCGCGGCAAGGTGCTCAACGTAGAGAAGGCGCGTTTCGACAAGCTGATTTCATCAGAGCAGATTGCCACGCTGATCACGGCACTGGGAACGGGGATCGGTCCTGAGCTTGATGCCAGCAAGGTGCGTTATCACCGCATCATCATCATGACCGACGCAGACGTTGACGGCAGCCACATCCGAACACTGCTGTTGACACTGTTTTATCGCCAGATGCCTGAGCTCATCGAGCGTGGCTATGTCTACATTGCGCAGCCGCCCCTCTATAAAGTCAAACATGGCAAGGATGAGCGCTATCTGAAGGACGATCACCAGCTGAACCAGTACATGCTGCGGATCGCACTTGATGGTGCACAGCTGATTCCCGGAACAGGTGTAGATCCAATCATCGGAGAAACACTCGGCGAATTGGCCCGTCGCTATCTGGTGGCCGAAGCGGTCATCGAGCGTCTGTCACGTTTTATCGACCCGGATGCGCTGCGCGCAATCCTTGAGGGCTGCGAGATCAAGCTGGGGTCTCAGGAAAATACCGAAAGTTCGGCCCGTGTTCTGGCTGAAGCAATGCTTCGACTTGCAACAACCGGCAAGCAGGCCGAAGTGCCGACGGTTCGCGCGCACTACGATGAAAAGCGCGAACATTGGGTGATGCTGGTCGAGCGCAAGCACCATGGCAATGTGAAGCTCAGCGTCATCGATCCTGAATTTCTGCTGTCGTCGGATTATCTTGCGCTCGTCGAGTGTTCACGCACGGTTGGCGGTCTGGTCGGCAAGGGAGCCGAGATCCGTCGCGGTGAGGGCGACAAGCAGCGTAGCGCATCAGTGACGGATTTCCGCGGTGCCATTCGCTGGTTATTGACGGAAGCTGAGCGCGGCCTGCAGCGGCAGCGCTACAAGGGTCTGGGCGAAATGAATGCTGGGCAGTTATGGGAAACCACGGTTGATCCCGCGGCCCGCACGCTGCTCAAAGTCCAGATCGAGGATGCTATTGCAGCTGATCAGATCTTCACGACGCTGATGGGCGACGACGTTGAACCACGTCGCGCGTTCATTGAGAAATACGCGCTGGTGGCCAGAAACATCGATGTCTGAATGATTCAACCCACCTGCCGCGTCTGTCCCGCCCAATAACGGGCGCGCAGCACTTTCTTGTCGATTTTTCCGACCGCCGTCAGCGGAAGTGCATCGACCAACTCAATGTGCTTGGGGGCGTGGGCCGCCCCCTTGCGCTGCCTGACCAGATCGGTCAGCGCCGCTGTATCCGGTGTCATGCCCGCCTTGGGGACAATCAGCGCGATCACCGCTTCGCCCCACTTTGGATCGGGGATTCCGATGACGCTGACCATCGAAACGGATTCGTCGCAGGAAAGAACATCCTCGATATCGCGTGGATAGATGTTGAATCCGCCTGACACGATCATGTCCTTCTTGCGATCCAGGATGAACAGATATCCGCGTTCATCGATTCGCCCGATATCTCCGGTATGCAGCCAGTCGCCGCTGAAAAGCTCATGGCTCAGCGCGGGCTGCTTCCAGTACTCATCGAGCGCATGGCTTGCCCGGACACAGATTTCTCCCGGTTGACCCACATCAACCGGCTGATCGTGCTCATCAAGGATGGTGACGTTGACGCTGCCGATCGGTGCGCCGCAGGACGCAAACAGCTGTGGCTGATCCGGATCGTGGTCGGCCTTTCGCAGCAGCGAGATCGGATAGCACTCGGTCTGGCCATACAACTGCGAAAACACCGGGCCGATCCTGCGCAGTCCCTCCTGCAGTCTTGCCGGCGACATGGGAGAGGCCCCATAGAGCAGCAGCTCGAGCGACGACAGGTTCGTGCTGTCCAGTGATGGATGATCCAGCAGCATGTAGATCATTGTTGGCACAAGCAATGTGAAATTAATCTTCTCGCGCTCGATCGTCTGCAGCACTTCAGCCGCATTGAAGCCCCGCATCAGATGAATCGTGCCGCCGCGCATCAGCGTCGGGAGAACCTTGGTGCCCGCAACATGGCTGATCGGCGCGATCAGCAGATAACGAGGTTCGACCGGAAATTCGAAGTCCGACAAAATGGCGATCGTCGAGACAGCCGCACGCGCATGGCGGCGTAGCGCACCCTTTGAACGACCTGTTGTGCCGCCGGTGTAATTCAAGACAGCGATGTCTTCGGGCGTTGCCTGGTCGCGCGCAACACAGTCTTCGAGTGCTGCCGCCGCCGCGCCGAGATCTGTCGCGTATGCAGTGGCTCCCAGGCTGAAAATTTTCCGTACCGACGTTGCGGCCTGTGCGGCGAGCTGTTCTGCGCGTGCACCGAATCCTTCCTCATCAATCAGCAGCAGGCTGGCCTCGCTGTCTTCGATCTGGAACAACTGATCATCAAGCGAACCAAGCGGGTGCAGCCAGGTGATGCTGATTGCCGAGCAT
>JAURMJ010000401.1 GCA_030830765.1 Quisquiliibacterium sp. | reverse complement strand
CAACCGCAACAAGCGGCATCGCGAAATCGCCGGGATGCCGGTCCTCGGAAGCTGGGACGACATTGCCCAGGTGACTCTTCAGACCGATATCCGGCATGCGATCCTGGCCGTCTCATCAATCGATCATCAGACCCGGCGCAGGGCCTATCAGCTCTGCGAAGCGGCCGGTATACGCCTGCTGCTGCCGCCGCCGATTGAAGATCTGATGAGCGGCCGCGTCACGGTCTCGCAGGTCCGTGAGGTGGAGCTTGACGACCTGCTCGGTCGCGACGAGGTGCAACTGGACACCGCAGGTCTGGACCAGTTGCTCGGCGCACAGGTTGTCCTGGTCACCGGAGCGGGGGGATCGATTGGCTCGGAACTGTGCAGGCAGATTGCGCGCTTCCAGCCCACCTTGCTGCTGCTCCTTGAGCAAAGCGAATTCGCGCTCTACACGATGGAGCAGGAATTCGCGAGGGCTTATCCTCAGGTTGCCATCCAATGTCTGATCGGCGATGTCAAGGATACGCAGCGACTCGATGAAATTTTTGCACGCTTTCGGCCGCGCGTGATTTTTCACGCGGCGGCCTACAAACATGTCCCGCTGATGGAACAGAGCAATGCCTGGGAAGCTGTACGCAACAACGTGCTCGGCACCTGGCAGGTGCTGCAGGCGGTTTCGCGCCATGGGGCTGATAAGTTCGTGTTCGTATCCACCGATAAGGCTGTGAATCCGACCAGCGTGATGGGCGCCTCCAAACGGCTTGCCGAGATGCTGCTGCAGCGCTGGTGTCAGACCAATGCGATTGATACGGTGATCGTGCGCTTTGGCAATGTGCTGGGCTCCACCGGGAGTGTCGTGCCCAAGTTCAAGGAACAGATTGCCCGTGGCGGTCCGCTCACCGTCACACACCCGGAGATCCGTCGTTATTTCATGTCGGTGCCGGAAGCCTGCCGGCTGGTGCTGCAGGCCGGCTTCATGGGCCATGATGGGCAGGTCTTCGTACTCGACATGGGGGAGCCGGTCCGTATCCTGGATCTTGCCCGCGACCTGATCCGGCTGTCCGGATTCAGCGAAGAGGAAATCCGCATCGAATTCAGTGGCTTGCGCCCTGGGGAAAAACTCTACGAGGAATTGCTCGCCAGTGATGAGAACTCGCTGCCGACCCCTCATCCGAAGCTGCGGGTGGCCAAGGTGATCGAAGCTCCGGATTCGCAGTGGGAACAGGAAGTGCTCAGCTGGCTCACTGGCAACGATGCGGTCGGGCCACGCGAGGTGCGCGCGACGCTGAACCGCTTCATCCCCGAGTACAGCCCCTATCCGGAAACCAGCAAAGTTGTGCCTTTGCCGGGTCTACCCGGTGCGCGCTCGGCCTGAACGCACCAGGCCTGGGCACAATCGATTTGCACGCGCAGATCTTCGCAATCGGTGACATCCAGGGATGCCTGGACGAATTGCTCTGGCTGGTCCAGCGGATCGATCGAGAAGCAGGTGGTGAGCCCCCTGACTCGCCCCTTGCCCAGAACGCATCATCGTTCGCCACGCCATCGCCGGTTGCACCTACTGATGCCCTCACGGCAGACACCCCAAACACGGCAATCAATCAGCATCCCCTGAAGCCAAGGCTCTGGCTGGTCGGTGACCTCGTCAACCGTGGACCGAAATCGCTTGAAGTGCTGCGCTGGGTTCGCGCGAACGAAGATCGCGTTAACTGTGTGCTGGGCAATCATGACTTGCACCTGCTCGCCGTAGCCGCTGGAATCCGAGCGCCTCATCACAGCGACACGCTGGATGAAATTCTCGCCGCACCCGATGCCGACGAACTGATCGACTGGGTTCGAAGACAACCGTTAGCGCACTTCGAGCAAGGGCACCTGATGGTGCATGCCGGTCTGATGCCGCAGTGGACGGCCCAGCGTGCTGTTGAACTGGCCGCGGAGGTACAAGCGGTTCTTGCCGGCCCGCGCTGGAGGGATTTTCTGCGCGAAATGTATGGCAACACGCCGGATCGCTGGAGTGAGTCACTGACCGGTGCTGACCGGCTGCGCGTAATCGTCAATGCACTGACCCGACTTCGCTACTGCACGCCTGATGGCACGATGGAATTCAAGGGCAAGCTTGGGCCTGAGCATGCTCCTGCAGGCTATCTGCCCTGGTTTGAGGTCGCGGACCGAGCAAGCAAGAATGTACCGATCGTGTTTGGGCACTGGTCGACCTTGGGCCTGGTGAATCGCCCGAATCTACTTGCGCTGGATACGGGTTGCATCTGGGGCGGCCCCTTGAGCGCGGTCCGGCTGTCCGATCGCCGGCTCCTACAGGCGCAGTGTGCCCCTGAAAATAAACCGGGGATCGACTAAACCGGGTCGCGCGCTGGTCTGGATTCAACGCACTTCACTCGCGCGCTTGATCGCCAGCACTGCCCTGAGCGTCTCCGGCATCGAATCATCCAGCGGCAGCGCCAGCTGAGTGGCCAGTTCATGACGGGCCCGCTGAGCTATTTCATGACGCGTCATCCCCTCGGGAAGAATTCCCGACAAGGTCGAGACTTCACAATGCTGCTGAGGCGCCCCGGTGATGCGCCAGATCGACTGCAAAAAGGTCGTCTCTCCGATGAACTCGATGGCGGTCGAGCGTCCGCCATCCGGATCCCGGTAATGCAGCCCAACCGGCACGATCGGCGCGCCAGCCCGCACAGCCCCTTCGATCAGATTGGCATGGAACGGCAGCAGCTGCGCGCCGCTGCTGGTCGTGCCTTCGGGGAAGACCGCCACGCGCCCGCCAGCCTGCAGCCGACGCTCGATGTGCTCGATCATCCGATGCACCGCATGTCGCTTGCCGCGCTCAATGAACAGCGTCCCAGTGCGGGCGACGAGTGTGCCGATCAGCGGCCAGCGACGGATTTCATCCTTGGCGACAAAGCCGCACGGGCACTGCGCATTGATGACAAAGATGTCAAGCCAGGAAATATGGTTTGCAACGACAAGACTGCCAGCGGGGAGTTCGGCCAGGCTGCGCGCACCGGGTACTTGAACCGCCTGCGGACTGACGCCACAGACCGCGACCAGCATCCGTGACCATTGCCGGATCGTCGCGCGGCGCAGTGGCTGGGTGCTGAACGGAAACAGTAAAAGCACGGTGAACAGCCCACCGAACAGCAGCACGACCAGCGCCGGCAGCCGAAGACAACGGCGTACCCCAGCGCGCATCATCTGTTCGGACTGCTCAATCTGCGGCGCTGCTCCGCAGACCAGATCAGCAATGAAGCCGACACTCAGGCGGCTCTTGTGTAAACCAGCTCGCCACCCACGATCGTGCTGCGAACCCGTCCGGATACCTCAAGGCCGAGGAACGGTGAATGTCGGCCCTGGCTGAGCAATTGAGAAGGTTCCACCACCCAATGCTCGTCCGGATCAAACAGGCACAGATCCGCAGGCGCACCAACTTCCAGACTGCCGGTGCCGGTTCCGAGAATCGGCGCCGCAGCACTGGTGATTCTGGCCAGCGCCCCCGCCAGCGGTACACCGCTTTCCTGAGCCCATTTCAGCGTCAGCGGCAACAGCAGTTCCAACCCCGTAACGCCAGGTTCGGCCTCGGAGAAGGGCAACAGCTTTGCATCGTCATCGACCGGCGTATGGTCAGAGCAGATCGCATCGACCGTCCCATCGGCCACCGCTGCACGGATCGCATCACGATCACGCTGGGCACGGAACGGCGGATGCACCCGGTAGTGGCTGTCGAACCAGCCGATATCGACATCGGTCAGATGCAGGTGATGAACCGCGATGTCGCAGCTGACCGGCAGCCCCTCGGCCTTCGCGCGTCTGACCAGTTCAATGCCAGCTGCCGACGACAGACGACACAGATGCACACGGCATCCTGTGACCCGCATCAACTCAAAGATCGTGTGCAGCGCGACGGTTTCGGCAATCACCGGCACACCCGGCAGGCCAAGCCGGCCGGCCACCGCGCCACCATGCGCAACCCCTCCGCGTGCAAGCTGCGGGTCCTGGGGCTGCAGCCAAACGGTGAATCCGAAAGTTTTGGCGTACTGCATCGCACGCAGCAGCGTCTGCGTGTCGACCGAAATTTCCGGACCTGCAGAAAAGCCAACGCAGCCGGCCTCGGCAAGTTCTGCCATTTCAGTGATGACTTCCCCTTTCAGGCCAACGGTCAGTGCGCCGAGCGGAAACAGCTTGGCGCCATTGAGCCCGCGAGCGCGATGCTTGAGCATTTCCACCAGACCGGGTTCATCGAGCGGAGGATCTGTATCCGGCGGACAGGACAGGCTGGTCACGCCACCGGCCAGCGCAGCCCGCATTTCAGACTCAAGGGTTGCCCGATATTCAAAACCGGGCTCACGCAGTCTTGCGGCCAGATCGATCAGACCAGGGGCAACCACCATGCCCGCGGCATCGATCGTCTGTTGCGCAACAAAGCCTGCCGGTGCAACGCCCATGCCAGCGATGCATCCGTTTTCAAGGTGCACCGACACGCGCTCATCGCGGCCGCTTACCGGATCGATGACCCGGCCATTTTCAATTGTCAGTCGCATTCCAGGGCCACCTCTGATCAATTGGACGCCAGGATGGTCATTACCGCCATCCGGACGGCAATACCGAAGGTCACCTGCTGCAGGATCACCGACTGCGGCCCATCGGCGACCGATGAATCAATCTCAACCCCGCGATTCATCGGCCCCGGATGCATCACGATGGCATCGGGTGCCGCCAAGGCGAGCTTCTCTTCGGTCAGTCCGTAATGCTTGTAGTACTCCTGCGCTGACGGCAGCAGTGCCCCGCGCATCCGCTCATTCTGCAGGCGCAGCATGATGACCACGTCGACATCGCGCAGGCCCTCGCGCATGTCGTGATACACATGCAGGCCCAGCTCGCTCAGACCCGATGGCATCAGCGTCATCGGGCCAATCGCCCGAACCTCAGGAACGCCCAGTGAGGTGAGCGCATGGATATCGGAACGCGCAACCCGCGAATGCAGAATGTCGCCGACCACCGCGACCCGCAGCTGCGTGAAATCCTTCTTGAAGTGTCTGATCGTGTACATGTCGAGCAGACCCTGCGTGGGGTGCGCGTGGCGGCCATCGCCGGCATTGATCACGTTGACCAGCGGCCCACTCTTGCGGTTCAGATGCTCGGCGATCAGGTAGGGTGCACCGCTTGAGGCATGGCGTACAACGAACATGTCGGCATGCATGGCCGCCAGATTGTCGACCGTATCGAGCAGCGACTCCCCCTTGGAGGCCGACGAGGTGTTGATGTTCAGATTCAGCACATCCGCCGACAGGCGCTTGGCTGCAATCTCGAACGTTGTGCGCGTTCGGGTCGAGTTCTCGAAAAACAGGTTGAATACTGACTTGCCACGCAGCAGCGGTACCTTCTTGACCTCACGGTCGGTGACGCTGACGAAATTCGCCGCAGTGTCCAGGATGTGATGAATGGTCTCGCGCGGCAGCCCCTCAAGGGTGAGCAGGTGCTGCAGCTTGCCATCGGAATTCAGTTGCGGATGTCGCATACGTCGTCCGTTCGCTTATTCAATGCTCAACGTGAAT
>JAURMJ010000400.1 GCA_030830765.1 Quisquiliibacterium sp. | reverse complement strand
TACATTGGCAAAAGCGTAGCCCTGCGCACGCGTCTGCTTTCTCACCTTCGTGCATCCGATGAAGTCAGAATGCTGCGTCAAACCCGACGCATCAGCTGGATCCTGACGGCCGGCGAAATCGGGGCATTGCTTCTCGAAGCGCAGATGATCAAGCAGCAGAACCCGTTGTTCAACCAGCGATTGCGACGCAACCGTCTGCTTTGCAGCCTCCAGCTGCAGGACGGAATTCCTCGACCTGTCGACTCCCGTCAATTCGATTTTGCGGCCGAAAACCGGCTTTTCGGGCTTTTTGCGAGCCGACACGCAGCGCTGGACAAACTTCGAGAAATCGCTGACCTGGAACGTCTCTGCCACGCTCGGATCGGATTGGAGAAGCTGCCGGCGGCACGGGCCTGCTTCCGATCCTCCATTGATCGTTGCGCCGGTGTGTGCCGAGGTCAAGAATCCGAGCAGGAACATGACCATCGACTCAGATCAGCACTCGAGCGACTGCGACTGGCCTGCTGGCCCTATGCTGGCGCGATCGGCTTACGCGAACGCAATGGCAGACTCTCGCAGATCCATGTTGTGAACAATTGGTGCTACCTGGGCAGTGCCAAAACGCTGACCGCCGCCCGCAAGCTGGGACGGATTGCAGCCGCCTTTGATGCTGATGGTTACCGAATCCTTTACCGTCCGATCCTGGAACAGCAGGTCCCCATTGTTGAGCTGGTGACTCAAACAGCTTGAATTCCCCGCAGCCATGCGATGCCTGGTCCGTGCAGGCAAAGTTTCTGCGGATCGCGCATCATGATCAAATCTGCACATTGCGTCTGCGCCTGAGATGACCCCTGTGGCTCGCCACCCCGCTGCATCATGAAGTTCTTATCAGTTCGAAACATCAGGATCTGCCGTCTGATACGACTCGCGCCCGCTCGTGCCAGCCGCTCCGCGAGCAAGCTGTTTGCCATGATCTTTCGCTCGATCAGATCTGCCGGCTTCTCGCTCACTTGCGTTGCCAGGATTGCCACCTCGAGTCTCGTTTTGGGGCTGCTTGCGCCGGGGACCGCTGCTGCCGCAGGCAGTCAGGATGTAATCCATCAGGGACCGTCACTGGACATTTTCGTGGAGCGCGGTCCGACCAGGCTGCCGCTGTCGCTGGTCAATCGTCTTCAAGCTGGTGATCGCGTACTGGTTCGCCCTATCCAGGAAACAATTGCCACTGGCGATTGGGTACTGCTGCTGGGTCGCGTGTCAGCGCGCGGCAACCAGGTGTATTCGCAGCGCTTTGACGTAGCCACACTGCACACGCCAGCCGTCCTCGAGATTCAGGATGACGGCCAGGTGCCGGTGATCATGCTTGCGCCTCAGCTGCGCAATCTGTTCGGCCTGAACACGAGCCTGTACGAATCTTATCGACTGCTCGACGAAGTGCTGCGGGCCGACCCGCAACGCTTTCATGACCTGCAACGAGCCGACCAGATCAATCTGGCGATTCAGGCGATCAGCCGCGGGATCAATCGACGGGTTGGCAAGCAGGGTCACGAAGCAGCGATGCAGGCGGCCCGAGAGGTTGCGGCCCGCTTCGGCGTGCGACAGATCGAAGCCGACTGTTTCAAGAATCAAACAGTGAACACCGAATGTGTCGCGACCAGTATTGTTGCGAATCGTGATTTCGTGCTGCCGGGGGCCAAGGATCTGAGCGAGATGATCGGCCCGCGCAAAGGCGCTGATCTGAACACCTTTCTGACTGCCGATCTGCGCGTGCTGTCGCAGGCCACCGAATATCTGGGTAGCAAGTACCGGGATACCTACGATTTCGCGCCGACCTTTGGTCGACGACAACCACAGAATGCTCGCGTTGATCTTTTCTCGATCACGCGCTTCCGAAGCGGCTCAATCAAGACTGCCTACATCTACGTGCCGTCCTGGTTTGCGGCCCCCATGCCTTTGCTGACCCCGGACAGCTCAGGCATCGCATGCTATGCGGCCGGCCAGCTCGCATTGAACGTCAACGGCAGCCTGCCGCTGGGCAACTACTGGCATGACTGGCTGATGACAATCTTTGACCCGGAGGGAGGCCCGGCGCTTGCCGATGTCGAGGGTCTTCGATTTGACCCGGACGCCGGAAGCTTTCGCTTTGATGCGAGTTTCGCCGAATTGCCCCGCCCGCTTCGCGGCAATCTTGTCTCGGCCAGGCTTTCCGGACGCTTTGCCTTCGATCCCGTGGACATTGCTCCCTTTGAGATGGCAGTTCCACTGCGCAGTGCGAACGCGATGCTTGCTGAAGTGTCGGGAATTCCGACGCTGGTGGCGGGAGAAAAAACTCAACTCATCATTCGCTCACCGAAGGCAGCTGCCTGCGTCACGGGCCTGTCGATGCGCACGGAACAGGGCATCGAGATGCATCATCGGGCGGGGACACCTGCAAAACTGGACGTTGATTTGTCGAACGTGCCGCCTGGGCTCGCGCAACTGACGCTGAGCCAGCACGGCGCGGAGCCGATCACAGTCCCGGTGCGCGTGCTGAACCGTTCGGCGCGTGTGCAGAGCATCGAGCATACCGATCTTGAAGACTCGATCATCGTGCGTGGCGACGGCCTGGATCGAATCGTCCGGATCGAGCTCGGCCAGGTCAGTTGCACGCCGGATGAGCGA
This sequence comes from Quisquiliibacterium sp., assembly GCA_030830765.1. Classification (GTDB taxonomy): domain Bacteria; phylum Pseudomonadota; class Gammaproteobacteria; order Burkholderiales; family Burkholderiaceae_E; genus Quisquiliibacterium. The sequence continues at coordinate 760 of JAURMJ010000400.1, read as the reverse complement.
CCAGAGACGGCTTCAAACCCATCGCTCCGGGGACAGCAGGATCAGAAATACGGTGTGCCGGCTGCAGTAGCAGGCGAGTCATTACGCATTGCACTGCGCTTCTCATGTCAAGGCAGCATCCGGGAGAATGCAACGCTGCCCGATCAGGCGATCGTCCATCATCGCAACAACGAACCACCCCCGATCAAAAGCCAGTTGAAGAAGTTTCCGGCCCGACCGTCAGTCCGGGTCATGTCCGAATCACCAAGCGGCCTGCTGATCACGCCGTCAGCCAAGGCGCTGCAGTGGCAGCTTTCCCCGCAGGATCCATATCTGTCCGAGGACTCGGGCCTGAGTCTTCTGCTGCAGGCGGTCGAACCGTATCGGCTCGCACGAGGTGGTTACCAGTTGCAACTGCGCTTTATCGACGATCCACGGGCTGACTCCCCTGCGCTTGCAGCTCCGCTCATTGCAGACTTCAGTCATGACGAACTTCGCACTCGAACACCAATCGGCTTCAATAAGCAGTCTCTGCCGAGCGTGATCAATGCCCTTGAGTATCGGGCTGTGCATCAGGCCAGTGGCCAGGCTGGCGACTGGCAAAGTCTGCAGCGCTCGGTGCTGCTGCTGCCCGATCTGGATAAGGCAGCCTGCTCACCGCAGGGCGATGCACTCTGGATCAGCGGTCGAAATCTGGATCTGATTGACGCGGTTCGGATCGACGACCCCGCGGGACCACAGGCGCAAGCCGAGTTTGCACCGCCCCGCTTTGACCCCTGTC
>JAURMJ010000399.1 GCA_030830765.1 Quisquiliibacterium sp. | reverse complement strand
CTGATGGGCATGGGCGCACTGGCAACGATTGCCGGCGTACGGCCGCCTAATCTGACCATTGTCGTGCTCGACAACGCGCTCTACGCCGAGACCGGCATGCAGGCCAGCCATACGGCCAAGGGTGTCGATCTGTCAGCCGTGGCAGCCGCCTGTGGTTTTGCCTGGACCGGCCATGAGAACAAGATGGGCGGAATCGCCACGATCCGGGAGCGGATTCATGGCTTCCAGGGTCCCGGTCTGATGACTGTGCATATCAAGCAGGAAGAATCGCCGCGCGTGCTGCCCAGCCGCGACGGCGTGGACATGAAGAACCGCTTCCGCCGTTCGCTGGGTCTGTCGACGATCTGAGCGCGACAGCGCGCGATCTCAGGTCGAGGTCGCGCGCACCGGTCTGGCTGAAATCACATGGCCGATCTGCCAGGGTCTGGGCAATCGGTCATGTGCCTGCTTGATCAATGCGAGCCGCTCCTGCAGCGGCTGCGGCATCGACGCAGTCTTGCGCAGATCCATGTTCATGTGCGTCGACAACGACTCATAGGTTGCTGCCAGATAGCCTTCGGTCGCATGAAACATTTCCTGATAGAAATGAATCCGCTTGTGGTCAAAGTCCACCAGGCGCGCCTCGAAGCGCAGCGGGTCGCCTTCCTTGACCTCCCTGAGGAAGTTCAGATGGGTCTCCAGGGCAAACGTTGAGCTGCGGTTGCTGCTGCGAAATTCCGGGGTCAAACCGAACCAGTCGAACAGCGCATCAGACGCCTGATCGAAGGCCACGTGGTAGTAACCGACGTTCATATGACCGTTGTGGTCGATCCATTGGGGCAGCACAACCGCACGCGCCTGTGCGTAAGGTGTTTCGATCGTCATTTTTTCCATGGCAGTCAGTGCGTGGTCACCGGCTTGTCAGCTTCTTGCGAAGATCCAGTCCAATTCCCTTGTTGACGAACTGGAAGGTGGCCACCTTGCTCAGATCCACATCAGCAGGCTTATACAGGCCGGCACGCACCATCTTGTCGTAGAAATCCCGAACTCGTTGCGCGTTCATCGCGCCGATGCCCTTCACAAGTGACTCGCCGGAGTCCACGATCCCTTGCTCACGGATCAGGGCGACCGAGCGCTCGAGTTCCTCGTCGGTCATGTCAGGGTTGTCCTTGCGCATCAGGGCGTTGGCTGCCCCGCGATCGCCATAAAGATAGTTGTACCAACCGATCGCCGAGGCATCGACGAAGCGCTGCACCAGATCAGGGTTCTTGACGACAGTCTCGGTACGCGCCTCGATGACCGTCGAATAGGTCGAAAATCCGTGATCTGCCAGCAGATGCACGACGGGCTTGAACTTGCCCTGATTCTGAACATAGATCGGTTCTGCCACTGAGTAGCCCTGCTGCACCGCCTTTGCATTGGCTAGAAACGGCCCCAGGTTGTAGTTATAGGGTTTCAACTGCGGGTCCTTAAACCCATGCTGAACCTTGAGCCACTGCCACCAGCTGAACTGACCATCCTTGGCCACCATCACAACAGGTGCACTGGCCAGACTTTCGAACTTTTCATACCCTTGTCCGGGATGCGCAAGCAAGGCCTGCGGATCCTTCTGAAACATCGCGGCAACAACCGTCACGGGCAGCCCGTTCTTCACGTTGTCAAAGGAATGCAGCAGATTGCCAGTCATCAGAAAATCAATCTTGCCAGCCGGCAGCAGCGGACGGTTGTTCACCTGTGGGCCGCCCTGCCGGATGGTGACTTCCAGGCCGTAGCGGCGATAGGTTCCATCCGCGAGCGCCTGGTAAAAACCGCCGTGAGCCGCCTGCGCCTTCCAGTTCGTGGCAAAAACCACCGGGTCCGCCGCAATGGCTTTCGCGCTGACTCCCAACGCGAGTATCAGAAACATCGCACGCATGCCCTGCAAGCCCCATCGGATCGACAGATTCATCTCCTGCTCCTTGTATGCAAAAAAACCGGCCATGGCTAAGGCGTACCCTGCCGCAAACCTCGAGCCCTCAGGAGCTAGCGGCGCCCACTCTCGTGCCAGTTCCCGATCAGTCGTCGCGTCAACCAGCCAAAGGCCAGAAAGATCACAACCCCCGTCAGAGACACCAGGACAAGGGCCGCAAACATCTTTGGAATTTCGGTCCGAAAACTAGCCTCCAGAATGCGTGACGCCAGGCCGGTTTCGCGCCCAACTGCTCCGGCCGTGAACTCGGCGACCACAGCACCGATCAGCGACAGTCCGCCCGCAATCTTGAGACTGGCAAGAAAATATGGCAAGGCTGAGGGGATCAGCAGCAGCCGCAGGCGTTGCCAACGGCTTGCGCGGTAAATCGTCAGCAGATCCTGCAGGTTCGGATCGGCTGATCGAAGGCCCACCACGGTGTTGGAGAGCACCGGAAAGAAAGCCACGATCCAGGCGCAGATCAGCAATGCTGCGCTTGTGCTGTCGACGTAGATCAGGATCAGCGGTGCGATCGCGACAATCGGGGTCACCTGCAACACAATGGCGAACGGGAACAGCGCCGTTTCAAGCGTGCGGGACAGTGCGAACAAGGCGGCCAATCCGGCCCCGAGTAAGGCGGCAAGAACAAGCGCTCCGAATGTGATCTTGATTGTGAACAGCCATGATTGCATCAGCGAGCCGAGATTTTCCCAGAGCGTGATAGCCACCACGGACGGAGCTGGCAGGATGTACTGCGGAATCTGACCAAGCCTGACCACCAGCTCCCAGCCAAGCAGCGCAGCCGCAATGACCAGTAACGGAGCGAGACGCATCACGTTAGCCATCGCGTTGCTCCGGATCCGGTGACGCATCGCGTCGCGCTCCATCGCGACGCAGCGCCGCAGCCACTTGAGCGCAACACTGCACATAACGTGCCGTTAACCGGAACCCTTCGTTACGGGGATACGGTTCATCAATCTGAATCTGCTCAAGGATGCGACCGGGCCGCCCGCTCATGACCACCACGCGCTGACTTAGAAAAACGGCTTCGTAAACGCTGTGCGTCACAAAGACAGCGGTCAGCTGTCGCTCCTTCCACCAATCAAGAAGATCCAGATCGAGGCGCTCACGGGTCATCTCATCCAGAGCCGCAAAGGGCTCATCCATCAGCAGCAGTTCAGGCGCCGATGCGAGAGCGCGAGCGATGGAGACCCGCATCTTCATCCCGCCGGACAAAGCGTGCGGGTAGGCTGCCTCGAAGGATTCAAGCCCGACGCCGGCCAGCAGCCTGAGAATCTGCGATCGTGCCTGCGCTTTGGAGTGTCCGGCAAGTCGCAAGGGCAGCCAGACATTTTCGAACACGCTGGCCCAGGGCATCAGCGTGGGTTCCTGGAAGACGTAGGACAGCGGCAATGGGCCGGCTCCACCGGCCGATGGGCTCAGCGAGACCAGTCCGTTGCTGGGCTGCTCAAGACCCGCAATGATCCTGAGCAGCGTGCTCTTGCCGCAACCCGAGGGGCCGACGATGGAGACAAATTCTCCGCGACCGATTGATAGATCGATCTGCTCCAGCGCCTGCGTTCCAGTCGCATAGCGCTTGTCGACAGACTCGAGGGTTACAGCGGCGTTCAAATTGCTCAGTTGACGACTTGCGCCAGCTCGCCCTTGTTGTAACGCTCGATCATCACGGATAGTGCGGCCGGTTTGATCTTGCTGCCTTGGCCCTCACAGCCAAACTGGCGATAGCGCTGCAGACAGATAGACTTGGCTGCCTCGCGGGCCGGCTTCAGATAGTCGCGCGGATCAAACTTGGACGGGTTCTCGACGAAGAAGCGACGGATCGCAGCTGTCATGGCCAGGCGGATATCCGTATCGATGTTGATCTTGCGCACACCGTACTTGATCGCCTCCTGGATTTCCTCGACCGGCACACCATAGGTTTCCTTCATATCGCCACCGTAGGTACGGATTTCGGCGAGCAGTTCCTGCGGAACCGAGGACGAACCATGCATCACCAGATGAGTGTTCGGGATGCGCGCATTGATTTCCTTGATTCGGGAAATAGCCAGGATGTCGCCGGTCGGCTTACGCGAAAACTTGTAGGCGCCGTGGCTGGTGCCAATGGCGATGGCCAGCGCATCAACCTGCGTCTGCTTGACGAAGTCGGCAGCCTGCTCCGGATCCGTCAGCAGCTGATCGCGAGTCATCGTCGCATCGGTCCCGTGACCATCTTCCTTATCGCCCTTCATTGTTTCAAGCGACCCGAGACAGCCCAGCTCACCCTCAACCGTGACCCCGACCTTGTGGGCCAGACCAACCACCTTGCGCGTGACGTCAATGTTGTACTCGTAGGACGCAATGGTCTTTCCGTCCTCCTCAAGTGAGCCATCCATCATCACCGATGAGAAACCGAGATCGATTGCACCCTGACAGACTTTCGGCGACTGACCATGGTCCTGATGCATCACCACCGGCACGCTCGGGTAGGACGCAACCGCCGCCTGGATCAGGTAGCGCAGGAATTCCTCGCCAGCGTATTTGCGGGCCCCTGCCGAGGCCTGCATGATGACCGGTGCGTCGACTTCAGCGGCGGCGCTCATGATTGCCTGCACCTGCTCGAGATTGTTCACATTGAAAGCCGGAATGCCGTAGCCGTTCTCGGCTGCATGATCGAGCAGTTGACGCAAGGAAACCAATGCCATTTCTATCTCTCCCAAGAGTTAAAGCGGTTCGCGCTGCAGTGGCCCGGTATGCAGTTTTCTGCACACCACCGGCGCGTCCCATCTGGAATTCAACCCGTGATTATCGCTTACCGCAGGCTGACGACGAACATTCGATCCGCGCATCAGGCAGCGATCGAAGCCACCGGGGAGTCTGTCGAAATTGCGCCATTCAGCGAACCGGCCACCTGCGCAGCAATCTCGAACGAACGCAGCCTGGCCGCATGATCATAAATCGGCCCGGAAACAATGATTTCATCAGCCCCCGTGTCCTGCAGGAACTGCTGCAACCCCGCCTTCACAGTTTGTGCACTGCCCACGAATGAGCAGGCCAGCATGCGCATTGCCTGCGCCTTTTCAGCCGGCGACCAGAAGCTTTCAATGTCGTCAATCGGTGGCGGCATCTGACCGCGGGTGTTGCGAAGCATGCGCGTGAAGTTCTGCTGGGCGGTGGTAAACAGATATTCAGCCTGCTCATCGGTGTCTGCCGCAATCACATTCACACATGGCATTGCATAGGGTCGATCCAGCTGGGCTGACGGCCTGAAACGCTCGCGATAGACCTTCAGTGCCTGATAAAGCGCATCCGGTGAAAAGTGTGACGCGAATGCGTAGGGTAAGCCAAGGGCTGCCGCCAGATGAGCACCGTAAAGACTGGACCCCAGAATCCAGATCGGAAGATTCAGGCCGGCCCCAGGCACTGCGCGATAGGGCTGCCCCGGCTGAACCGCGCCAAAAAGCGCCTGCAATTCCATGACATCATCAGGAAAGCCCTCTGCTGAAGACGGGTCACGACGCATGGCGCGCATCGTGATCTGATCGGTTCCGGGCGCCCGGCCCAGTCCCACATCGATGCGCCCGGGATAGAGTGATTCGAGCGTGCCGAACTGCTCGGCAATGGCCAGCGGCGAATGATTAGGCAACATGATGCCGCCCGACCCGACCCGGATGGTTTTCGTTCCGCCAGCCAGATAGCCGATCACCACCGAGGTGGCCGCACTGGCAATACCAGTCAGGTTGTGATGTTCGGCGACCCAGTAACGACGGTATCCCCAGGCCTCTGCATGACGCGCGAGATCAAGCGCATTGCGCAGCGCATCCGACGGCGTGTCGCCCTCGCGCACGGGCACCAGATCCAGTACCGAAACAGGCATCATTTTTGAAATTCCCCCGAATGACAGCAAAACGCGCCCCGATCCAGGACGAGCCCTTACCTCGTGAATGAAACGTGCAGGCCCTTATTTCAGGCGTGCTCGCCGATGCGTACGATCTTAAGCGAATTGGTGCCACCGGATTTACCGATCGGCTCCCCGATCGTGATGATGACCAGATCGCCCTTCTCAACAACTCCGCGATCCAGCAGCTTCTGCTCGGCTTCCAGCAGCAGAGCTTCACGCTCATGTGACTGGTACTCGAACAGGATCGGGTGAGTCTCACGATAGACACACAAGCGGCGGCGCGTACCGTCTTCAGGGGTCAGCGCGTAAATGGGTACTCCGGAATCGATCCGCGACATCCAAAGCGCTGTCGAACCAGATTGCGTCAAAGCGACGATTGCCCGGATCTGCATGTGCTGAGCGACAAAAAGCGCGCTCATTGCAATCGTCTGGTCAACGCGGGTAAAAGTGCGATTCAGGAACGCAGCATCCAGTACCCCCTGCTGCGAGCGATCAGCCTCGGCGCAGATGCGCGCCATCGCCTCAACCGTTTCGACCGGATATTTTCCTGCTGCCGTCTCAGCTGACAGCATGACGGCATCAGTGCCATCGAGAACGGCATTGGCCACGTCGGACACTTCGGCGCGGGTTGGCACCGGCTCCTCGATCATTGACTCCATCATCTGAGTCGCGGTGATCGTCACCTTGTTTAACTCACGAGCCATTCTGATCATGCGCTTTTGCAGTGCCGGTACGGCTGCGTCGCCGACTTCGACTGCCAGATCACCCCGCGCAACCATGATTCCGTCGGAGGCCTTCAGAATTTCCTCCAGATTGCCGATCGCTTCGTAGCGCTCAATCTTGGCAATCATCATCATGCGTCCACCAGCTGCCCGCATCAACTCGCGTGCCATGTACATATCGCTGGCGTTCTTCGGGAACGACACGGCCAGAAAATCGGCCTCCATCGCGACCGCGGCTCGGATGTCTTCCATATCCTTGGAAGTCAACGCTGGCGCCGACAAACCACCGCCCTGACGGTTGATGCCCTTGCGATTGGACAGCACCCCTCCAACCACGACGACGCAGTCGATGGTTGTCTTACCGACCTTCTCTACCTGCATCGTCATCCGGCCGTCGTTGAGCAGCAGCGTGTCGCCAGCCCGCACGTCATTGACCAGTTCGCGGTAATCCAGGCCGACACGGGTCTGGTCACCAAGTTCGCAGCCGATATCGAAGGTGAAGCGATCGCCCGGCACCAGCATGATCTTGCCGTCAGCAAACTTACCGATGCGAATCTTGGGGCCTTGCAGATCAGCCAGCACACCAACATCCAGCCCCAGCCTTGCCGCAATCTCACGAACCCGTCGCACGGTCGCGATGTGTTCGTCGGCGTTGCCATGCGAAAAATTGACCCGGACAACATTCATCCCGGCCTTGAGCAGGCGCTCCAGAACCTGTTCATCGCTGGATGCAGGTCCGAGGGTGGCAACGATCTTGGTAGCACGCAACATGAAGGGTTCGATCCGTAGGGCGAAAACTGTATTCTGCGCTTCGCAGGTTACCAAGTCATGTCTGGTTCAGCGAGATCACGATTTTTTCAACACTGACAGCGCGCGCACTGCCATCGTACCGCGCAGACCGACCTATTCGGTCTTGAAACCCTGCTTACGGAGGAACGCGCTCCAGTCGGCACGCTGCGGCTGAGCGTACTGATGACGCTTGGCCTGCGACCAGGGAACGGGATCGGTTCGACCGAAGCGCTCCTCGGCCTGCAGACGCCTCGTGTCATAGGCATCCACCAGCTGGTCGCCGACCGCCGGGCCGATCCGGTCGATGTGATACGTGGCTGCCAATCCGAGCCTTGGAACCGGACTGCGCCTGGCTGCCGGATAACCGACGCAAAGGCCTGCGACCGGAAAAACATGCCGAGGCAGCTCCAGAATGCTGGCAACTTCCGGGGCGCGGTCACGCAACACACTGATCGGGCAGCCAACCAACCCGACTGCACTGGCCGCGCGCAGATAGTTCATCAGCACCAGTGCGGCATCCACCGCTGGATTGAACAAACCGTCCAGATGTTCATTGGTGAATGGTTCCTGTGCGCGCTCAAACAGCCTTCGAAAACGACTGCCGTCACCGCAGAAGACAAGGATCAGTGGCGCCGAGTTAAACCAGGGCAACTGAGGCACCAGATCGGCGAGCGCCTGCCTGCGCGCCGGATCACGAACCTCGACGATATCGGCCTGCTGCAGGTCACTCTTGGAGGGAGCGCTCAGCGCGCAAGCAGCCAGCAGACGCCGAAGCTCCTCGGAGACCGGCGTCTGAGCCCACTGGCGATGCGTTGCATGGCTCGCAATCCGGAGCACCTCATCCAAGCCCGGAAGATCCGGGGGAACCGGCACCTGCTCGCCGAAACGCTCCTGCAAGGCGGCTTCAATCTGAAGCTCCATGGACCTGGCATCGTTGGTCATGCAAAGATTCCCCTGCGGCAAACAAACCGGAGGCTCCCTTCATGGCATGACGCTGGCCACTGGGGAACCGAAAATGAAGAGTCAATCGGCCGCGCGCAGCTCCAGCGCTTCGACGGCCGGCAATGTCTTACCCTCCAGAAACTCAAGAAAAGCGCCACCGCCGGTCGAGATATACCCGATCTGGTCAGTGACCCCGAACTTGGAAATCGCAGCGAGCGTATCGCCCCCGCCGGCAATTGAGAAGGCCGAGGACAGCGCAATCGAGGCGGCCAGCACCCGCGTACCCCCGGCAAACTGGTCATATTCGAAGACACCGACCGGACCGTTCCAGACGACGGTACCGGCCTCGGCGATGATCGCACCAAGCCGGGCCGCGGTCCGTGGACCGATATCCAGAATCATGTCATCCGCCCGCACTTCTTCAGCCGAGACCTTATTGCCTCGCGCCTGAGCAGACAACTCATTGGCTACAACGACATCAACCGGGAGCGGGACCGACGCGCCACGCGCATTCATTTCCTCCATGATGCGACGCGCCTGGTCAACCAGATCGAGTTCGGCCAATGAGCGCCCGATCGGCAGGCCCGCAGCCGCCATGAAGGTATTGGCGATACCACCACCAACAATCAGCTGATCGACCTTGCGCGACAAGCTCTCCAGAATGGTGAGCTTGGTCGAAACCTTGGATCCGGCAACGATTGCCACCAACGGACGTCTCGGGCTCCCAAGGGCCTTGCCCAGCGCATCAAGTTCGTCGGACAGCAGCGGACCGGCACAGGCAACCGGCGCGTGTCGCGCAATCCCGTGGGTGGTGGCTTCGGCGCGGTGGGCCGTACCGAAGGCATCGTTCACATAGACATCACACAGCGCAGCCATCCGACGTGCAAGCTCGTCGTCGCCCTTTTTCTCACCTTTGTTGCAGCGGCAGTTCTCGAGCAGGACGACCTTGCCCGACTCAACCTTGAAGCCGCCGTCGACCCAGTCCACCACCAGCGGTACAGGCACACCAAGCAACTCGGACAATCGCGCCGCAATCGGTGCGAGTGAATCCTCCGGACGAACCGTACCCTCAGTTGGTCGCCCCAGATGCGAGGTCACCATGACGGCCGCCCCAGACCGCAGACAATGGCGGATCGCAGGCACCGAGGCCCGGATTCGAGTGTCGTCGGTGATGGCCAGCGAATCATCCTGTGGGACATTCAGGTCAGCGCGGATGAAAACGCGCTTGCCGCGCAGGTCGAGATCGGTAAGGCGTTTGAACTGCATGGACAAGACTCCGCGTTGAGGATTGTTCAAATGGCTTCGAGCAAACGCTGCTCGAGTTCGGCCCGCTCGGAATCATCGAGCAGATCCACCGGATTGCTGCCATCGGCTGCAATCCAGTCAGCGAACCGCCCCTTGCGACCATCAGGAAAACGGATGGACACCAGGTGATCCAGCGTCGCGCTATCGCTGAAGAACACCAGCTCAACGCCATTCGCATCGAATGTCACTTCACCCACCGCGACCTGCTGCCAGCTTTTGCGATCTGCCAGCTTCAGGGGCCTGATCGCCGAAAGGACTTCACGCAGAACAACCGCAACTTCGTTTGCAGGGATCATCATCATTCAGGCAGAGGTTTGATCTGCTCGTGAAAAGCATTCGCGCCGCAAGAAGGCGGCGCGAATGCGGGGTCCGGAAAGCGAAACCGTTTACTTGGCAGCCATCAACGCGCAGGTCGTATCGAGCATGCGGTTGCTGAAGCCCCACTCATTGTCATACCAGGATGACACCTTGACCAACCGCCCGGAAACCTTGGTCAGCGTCTCATCGTAAGTCGATGAAGCCGGATTATGGTTGAAGTCAACCGAAACCAGCGGCGCCTTGTTGTAGGCCAACACCCCCTTGAGCGATCCCTCCGAGGCTTCGCGCAGGATCTTGTTGACTTCCTCGACAGTGGTGTCGCGCGACGCAATGAACGACAGGTCGACAATCGAGACGTTGATCGTCGGCACGCGCACGGCGAAGCCGTCGAGCTTGCCGTTGAGCTCCGGCATGACCAGGCCGACGGCGGCGGCCGCGCCGGTCTTGGTGGGGATCATCGACATGGTGGCCGAGCGGGCGCGGCGCAGGTCCTCGTGGTAGACGTCGGTGAGCACCTGGTCGTTGGTGTAGGCGTGGATCGTGGTCATCAGGCCGTTTACCAGGCCGATCTTCTCGTGCAGGGGCTTCACCAGCGGCGCCAGGCAGTTGGTGGTGCAGGAGGCATTCGAGATCACCGTGTGCGAGGCCTTCAGCACGCCGTGGTTCACGCCGTAGACGATGGTCGCATCGACGTCCTTGCCGCCGGGCGCGGAGATGATGACCTTCCCTGCGCCGCCCTTCAGGTGCGCGGAGGCCTTCTCCTTGGAGGTGAAGAAGCCGGTGCACTCGTGCACGACGTCGACGCCCATCTCGCCCCAGGGCAGCTGCGACGGGTCGCGG
>JAURMJ010000398.1 GCA_030830765.1 Quisquiliibacterium sp. | reverse complement strand
GGGATTCGAGCTGCGCCACGAGTTTCGGTCCTTCGGTGTGCGCGACGGAGATCAGATTCTCAATGGCCAGCGTATCAAGCACCTGACCGCCGAAGCGTTCGGCAATCACTCCGGTCCGGATGCCTTTACGTGCCGCATAGATTGCCGCTGCCGATCCGGCCGGGCCACCCCCGACAATCAGGACATCGAACGGATCCTTGGCTGCGATCCGAGCCGCCTCACGCTCTGCCCCTGCGGTGTCCACCTTGGCGACGATCTCCTCGAGCGTCATGCGCCCCTGACCGAATGGCGAGTCATTCAGGAAAACCGACGGAACAGCCATGATCTTGCGTGATTCGACCTCATCCTGGAACAGTGCACCATCGATCATCACGCTTTCGATCCCGGGATTCAGCACTGCCATCAGGTTCAAGGCCTGCACCACATCCAGGCAGTTATGGCAGGACAGCGAGATGTAAGTCTCGAAACGCAACTCACCGGCAATCGAGCGAATCTGCTCGATCGTTGCATCATCGACCTTTGGCGGATGTCCGCCGACCTGGAGCAAAGCAAGCACCAGCGACGTGAATTCGTGTCCAAGCGGCAGGCCCGCGAAACGAATCCTTGGCGACTGACCGGGCAGACCGACCGAGAAAGAGGGCCTGCGTTCGTTATCGCCATCGAAACGCACTCGGACTTTGGATGAGAGTTCGGCAATCTGAGCAAGCAGCCCACGGACCTCGGTGGACTTTGCCCCGTCATCCAGCGAGGCGATCAGTTCAATCGGATGCTGGAGTCGTTCGAGATAGCTGCCCAGTTGGGCTTTGATCTTGGCATCGAGCATGGCTGTTCCTTTTTTAGGTGCCCCCGGTCGAGCCGGGGGTCTTGGAGGAGGAGAAGGAGAGGCAGGAATAAGCCGCGAGGATTTGCGTGGACGCTGACTGTTCCGGCACTGCAGGCAGCCCGGCACAATCAGGGCTTACGCGGTCGGCAAACCGGTCAGATCTTGCCGACGAGATCCAGCGACGGCGCCAGCGTTTCGGCTCCTTCCTGCCATTTGGCCGGACAGACCTCACCAGGATGCGAAGCTACGTATTGGGCAGCCTTGACCTTGCGCAGCAGTTCTTCGGCATTGCGACCAATGCCGCCCGCGTTGATCTCGATGATCTGGATCTTGCCGCTGGGATCGATAACGAACGTGCCACGCTCGGCCAGACCAGCTTCCTCGATCATCACGCCGAAGTTGCGACTGATGCGACCGGTCGGATCGCCAATCATCGGGAACTGCAGCTTGCCGATGGTGTCCGACGTGTCGTGCCAGGCCTTGTGTGTGAAATGCGTGTCGGTCGATACTGAGTAGATCTCGACGCCGAGCTTCTGGAACTCAGCATAGTTGTCGGCCAGGTCACCGAGTTCGGTCGGGCACACGAAGGTGAAGTCAGCCGGGTAGAAGAAGACGACTGACCACTTGCCGCGCAGATCGGCGTCTGAAACATCGATGAACTTGCCGGCGTAGTAGGCCTTTGCGTTGAACGGGAGGATTTCAGTGTTGATCAAGGAGGTGTTCATTTTGTTTTCCTTTCGGTTCAGTGATGCGTTGTGCAGCGATGAATCGACTGCATGGACTGAACTTTAATTTTAGCTATTGAATCCGTCCAATTGATTGTTTCTCTATATCTTTTAGTTAATTACTATCGATTGTAATTAATTGATTGCTTGCACTGAATGTCCTGGCGCCAAAGCGGCCAGGAGCGCTCCCTCCATGGCGAGAACGGACAGAGACCTTGGTTCATCGGCCGCGAGTGGATAACGCGCAGTCAACAACGGCAATCCATCGGGTCATGAGAAACTCGCCCCATGGAGACCGTCGCAGTCATTGACTTTGAAACCACCGGCATGAAGCCCGAACAAGGCGCAAGAGCCACCGAGATCGGTGCAGTGCTGATCCGCGATGGCGTCGTGATCGACCGCTATGCTAGCCTGATGCACACAGGTGCCTGGGTCCCCCCGTTCATTGAGTCGCTGACCGGCATCACCAACGAGATGCTGCTCGATGCACCACCCGCCGAAAGGGTCATGCGAGAGGTTTCAGACTTCGTCGGTGATGCGCCGATGGCGGCACACAATGCGGCCTTTGACAGCCGATTCTGGAGTGCTGAACTGGCCCGAATTGACCGGGACCGCCCAGTCGACTTCGCCTGCACGCTGCTGCTGTCCCGCCGGCTCTATCCGGAAGCGCCAAGTCACAAACTGGGCAATCTCGGCCGATGGGCCGACCTGCCATCCGTTGGACGGGCGCACCGGGCACTGGCCGATGCAGAGTTGGCGGCCCGACTGCTGCTGCGCATGGAAGCGGATCTACTGATCCGCTACGGGGTTGAAGAAGTCAGCCACCCGTTCCTGTGCAAACTGCAGCAGGCGCCCCGACGCAGGATGGAGGAATTGATTGAGCGCTTCGCGCCTTAACTTGCCTGCGGCAAGTTAGCCTTCGCCGCAATCTGGTCTTGCGCTGTTCAGCGCCCTGCAACCATTGTGGCTGCGGCCGGCGCTTCGCGCCTTAACTTGCCTGCGGCAAGTTAGCCTTCGCCGCAATCTGGTCTTGCGCTGTTCAGCGCAAGACCAGATTGTCTCTATGCACAAGTTCGGGTTCTTCGACGAAACCTAGGATTTGAGCAATCTGGGCAGAGGGCTTGCGCATGATGCGCCGGGTATCTGAGCTTGAGTAATTACTCAGGCCACGGGCAATTTCGCGGCCGTCTGGATCAAGCAGTGCGACAGCCTCGCCCCGCTCGAAATCACCGGCGATGGAGACAACACCGATCGGCAGCAGACTCTTGCCATCACTTTGCAATGCACGGACTGCTCCGGTATCCAGATGCAGTTCGCCGCGCAACTGGAGATGATCGGCGAGCCACTTCTTGCGCGCAGCCATGCGCCCGGTCTGCGCGACAAACTGGGTTCCGATCGCTTCGCCGTTGGCCAATCTGGCCAGCACATCGGGCTCCGAGCCAGACGCAACAATCGTATTGGCTCCGCTGGTCGCTGCACGGCGTGCAGCCAACACCTTGGTAATCATCCCGCCTTTGCCAATCAGACTGCCGGCACCGCCTGCAATCGACTCCAGCGCAGGGTCACCTGCGGCTACACGGCCCAGCAGCCGCGCGGCCGGATCCTTGCGCGGGTCGGCAGTAAACAGGCCCTGCTGATCGGTCAGGATCACCAGGCAATCGGCTTCAAGCAGATTCGCCACCAGTGCACCCAGCGTATCGTTATCACCGAACTTGATCTCGTCCGTCACCACAGTGTCATTTTCATTGACGATCGGAACGATGCCCAATTCCAGCAGCGTCCGGATCGTTGCACGTGCGTTGAGGTAACGCTTTCGGTCGGAAAGGTCCTCGTGTGTCAGCAGGATCTGTGCAGTTCCCAGACCATGTTCGCGAAAACAGGATTCGTAGACTTGGGCCAATCCCATCTGCCCGACGGCTGCAGCCGCCTGCAGTTCATGAATTTCCTTGGGACGGTGCACCCAACGCAGCCGCTTCATGCCCTCAGCGACAGCGCCCGAGGAAACCATGACAACTTCCTTGCCCAGGGCCCGCAACGCGGCAATCTGCGCGCCCCAGCGCGTAATCGCCTCGGCATCCAGACCTCGTCCGGCATTGGTGACCAGACTGGACCCCACCTTGACGACGACACGGCGCGCCGATTTGAGTGCAGGACCGGCCTCGCGCGGCACTTGCAGTTGCAAATTTACCTGGTCTGCGTTCATTCTGAACTCACGCCAATGATGCCCTGTCTGGTCATGCTGATCTCCGTGGCGGCTGACGACCATTCAATCAGACAGCGGGTTCACCGCCTTCGAACCGCACATCAACCTCCGTCGGTTCAACCGGCCTGATCGAATCCAGGTATTCGCTGATCTCGCGTATCAGCTGCGTACAACCCTCATGCGTCAAACCCGAGATCGCAAACACACGATCAACCTTGACCGCATGACGCCCCCGGCCTTTCTTCAGAGCTGCGACAAAGGCATCGATCTTCTCCTGGCGCTCGTCCTCGTGGATCATGTCGATCTTGTTGAGCACGAGCCAGCGGGGCTTGGCAGCCAGTTCAGGATCGTATTTGCGTAACTCGTTGACAATTGCCCGGACATCGCGCACCGGATCGGCATCCGGATCAAACGGCACCATATCGACAAGATGCAACAGCAGACCGGTACGCTGCAAGTGCCTCAGGAATTGGTGGCCCAGACCAGCCCCTTCGGCTGCCCCTTCAATCAGACCGGGGATGTCGGCAATCACAAAACTCTTGCCAGGACCGACACGCACCACGCCGAGATTCGGATAAAGCGTCGTGAACGGGTAATCCGCGATCTTCGGACGGGCATTGCTGACCGCTGAAATCAAGGTGGACTTCCCCGCATTGGGCAGCCCCAGCAGACCAACATCCGCCAGGACCTTCAGCTCGAG
>JAURMJ010000397.1 GCA_030830765.1 Quisquiliibacterium sp. | reverse complement strand
CCTGCCCAATTCAGCCCGCCGAACAGCCGTGCATGTTCAATTTTCACGCAACGGTCCATCACCGAATCAAGCCCGTGTCCGCGCACGAGCTGATCGGCCTGTTCATTGATGACACCAAGCTGCTGCCACACCACTTTTGCGCCGATCTCGACGGCCTGCCGGGCAATCGGCAGGACATCCTCGGTGCGACGGAACACATCGACAATATCAACCTGTTCCTGGATATCGGTCAGACTCGGGTAACACCGCTCACCAAGAATCTGCGGATACTTCGGATTGACCGGAATCACACGATAACCGTGCTCCTGCATGTATTTGGCTGCGAAGAAGCTCGGCCGAAACCAGTCGGCCGACAGGCCGACCACCGCAATCGTGCGGCTGGTGGCAAGAATTCTGCGCAAAGTGTCGATGTCAGACATGAAGATCCTCCGTTGGCGGGCGCCCCGTTGCGGGCCCGGCACCGTGATATTTTACGAACGCACAATACATGCTGTTGCGACACACAGCCGTCAATTGCAGTTGCCACTGCGGTTTCCGATCCGGTAGCCGCCTCAAGCCGATGAAGCTAGCCACTTTGAAGGATGGAACCCGCGACGGACAGCTTGCCGTGGTTTCCAGTGATCTGAGCCTCGCCCATCTTGCCGACGGCATCGCGCCGAGTCTGCAACGTGCGCTTGACGACTGGTCGTTCATTGAGCCACAACTTGCGCAGCTTGCGCGCGATCTTGCGCAGGGACGCGCACCACGGGCTTTCCCCTTCGACCCCAAACGCTGCATGGCCCCGCTGCCGCGGGCAGGGCAACGACTGATCAGCTGTGCCTACCCGCACCATCTGGAGTTGCTGAACCAGGCTCAAGCATCGCAGCTGCACGGCGATCAGCGCCAGGAGCCCGCGGTTTACCAGAGCGCATCTGACGATTTTCTCGGTGCCCACGAGAATATGATCTTTCGCAACGAGGCGCTGGGCATCGATTTTTCGGCCGAACTGGCGGTGATTGTTGATGACGTCCCGATGGGCGCCAACGCCGCTCAGTCGCTGCAGCGGGTTCGACTGCTGATGCTGGCCAATACGTGGACGCTGCGACTGCTGATTGAAGACCAATTACCCGGCAGCAGCGGCTTCATGCAGGGCATCGCGAACACGGCCTTCGCGCCCGTGGCAATTACCCCCGACGAAGCCCAGTCAGATTGGCGGGAGGGTCGGCTGCATCAGCGCTTGTCGGTCCATCTGAATGGTCGACAGGTCGCCAGCCCGGACACAGGTACCGACATGCCCCTGGGGTTCGGTGAACTGATCGCACAGGCGGCAAGTCATCGCAGCCTGCGTGCAGGCAGCATCCTCAGCACGGGGACTGTCTCGAATCGGGACGCCGGCACCGGCTGGTGCAGCGTCGCACAGGCGCGTGCCCGCCAGATTCTGGAGGAAACCCAGGCACAGACGGCCTACCTGAAATTTGGTGATCGGATCCGCATCCAGACCAGTGATGCACAGGGTCTGTCGCCATTCGGTTCGATCGAGCAGCAGGTCATCGCACACAAGGCCTGACGAGTCCGACGGCGGTCTGTTATCGTCAGCGAATAGGTCAGCTTGCGCCGGCGCGCAAATTTGCACAGTGGAGTGCGCAAGCGCTCCCAGAAATTCTGAGGTGATTGGATGGCGGACAAGCCCAGCCCCGGGTCCCCCGGAGTCGGACCACTCTCTGGAATGCTCGATTCAATGGAGTTCATCCGCCAGGCCTGGGGAAACTTCAATCTGCCGCGCAATCTGCAACCGACGATGGATCTGGATGAAATCGATCGTCGGATCGCCGACCTGAAGGTTGTCGAGCAATGGCTCGCAGTGAACCTGAACATGCTGCGCGGATCCATTCAGGGCATGGAAGTACAGCGCAACACGATTGCAGCGTTCCGAAGCTTTGGTGAGGCGATGACACAAACCGAGCCGGGCAAAAGCGAGACGCCATCAACGGCATCATCGCCACCCCCACCGATGATGCCCGAGTCACTGGCTGGCGAGCTCTCGAAAACGGTCAGCGCAGCCGCCAATCCGAACGCCTGGTGGCAACTGCTGCAAAGTCAGTTCGCGCAGCTGGCCGAGGCCGCACTGGCCGGTTCCAAGGCCGTCGCCTCCACGTCGAGTGGCGCCACGTCCAAAGCCCCTGCTCGCGCGGGCCCAGGCAGGACCGGATCAACCGTTCGTCGCGGGACCCAAAGCGCATCGCGGAAGTCAGTTGAAGGGAAGCCGTCCAACAAGACCGGCAAGCGCAAGGGGCAGGGACGTTGACAACGGTTTTCAGATACGGACACGCAAGCCATCCGAATTGGCAGACGGCGCTTGGGCTGGCCCTTGGAGATGCGCAGTCCCAACTGCAGTCCGCGAGCTACGAGCAGCAGGCGAACCTTGGAATCGTCTACGCAAGCCATCATTACGCACTTGAAGTCGATCAGATGATCGAGACGCTGCGGCTCAAAACCGGCGTTCGTGACTGGGTCGGCGCGATCGGCCATGGCGTCTGCGCAACCGGCATCGGGTATGGCGACCAGGCATCGGTCGCACTGATGCTCACCCATCTGCCCTGGAACAGTTACCAGATCTTCGCCGAACCGGAAGAAGCGGATGTCGAGCGCCATTTCCCGATGGAAGGTTTTCAGGCGCATTGCGCACTCATTCATGCCGATCCGTCGCATCCCCATCTGCAGGAACGTCTGCAAGAGCTCGCGTTGGACACCAACACGGGTCTGCTGTTCGGCGGCATTGTTCATGGCGAACCAGGCGGCTTTTCTCATCTGGCCAATGAATCACTGACGGCAGGACTTTCCGGTGCAGCGTTTAGTCCACGGGTCGGTATTCGCAGTCGTGTCAGTCAGGGATGCACAGTGTTATCCCGTGAGCATGTGATCTCGGAGTGTTCAACGCATTACATCAGCGCGCTCGACGGTAAGCCGGCGCTCGATGTACTGCTCGATGACCTCGAGCTGCCCGCAAGCGTGCGGGCTTCCCGGGACGGTGACGAGATCCTGCGTGCGCTACCCAGCAGCCGGCTGCGCGACGGTCTGTTCGTCGGACTGTCTGCTGGCGAACGCAAACAGGGCCGCGGCTTCGGCGACTATCTGGTACGCAACCTGATCGGCATCGACCCCAAGAACCGGATCGTCGCTGTCGCAGCCTCGCCGGATGTCGGCGACCGGGTGGTCTTCTGCACACGAGACGCCAATGCGGCGCGCCAGGACCTGATCCGGGTCTGCACCGAACTTCGTGAGGAAGTCGAGGAAGAGGGTCTGCAGATCCGCGGCGCGCTCTACCACAGCTGCGTCGCCAGAGGTGCGAACCTGTTTGGCGATGGCAATGTGGAGCCGAGCCTGATTCGCCATAACCTGGGCGACGTTCCGCTGATCGGTTTCCAAGCCAATGGCGAGATCTTCCATGACCGGATCTACAGCCACTCGGCCGTCCTGACCATCTTCGTCTGAACGCTGCGTGAAGCGGCGGCCCTACCCCTGCCTGAACGCCTGAACGCTGCGCCGAATTTCGGCAAGATCCGCCAGCACGACAACCCCAGGCGGCAACTTTCGGACCCGCAACACGGCCATGCCGCCGACCCAGATCTCCATCGTGGCGGGCAGCAGGCTGCGCAGATTGCGCAGTCCCTCAATCACCGCCCCTTGTGGAGTAGCCGATGAAAACGAGAGGGCAACGACGTCGAAGCCGCCAAAGGTTGCGGCCCTGACAATATCGAGAATCGGTGTCTGAATGCCTAGCGAGGTGCAGGCACAGCCCTCCAGCGACAGGATTGCCTCAGCCATCAGCAGCCCAAGTCCATGCTGCTCATCCGGCAGGGTGGTCATCAGAACCCGCGGGGTCTGACCGCGCGTCGGCATGCTCGTGATTGCATTGCGCAGGACACCCTGCATCGACTCGGTATAGAGGTGCTCTTCGAAGATCTCAAGATCTCCTGCAGCCCAGGCCTCTCCGATTCGACGCGTCAGCGGGCCGCAGATATTCGTGACGAAGCGCGCCAATCCGTCCCGCATCAGCGCCTGCGTCAGCAGATCGCGAAAGCGGTCAACGCGGTGCGATCGCAGTACGCTCAGGTAATGCTCAAGGACATCCGTGTTCTGAGGGTCGGTCTGCGGTTCGGATCGCGTCGCCAAAGCAGCCGAAAGCGCATTAAGATCAGCCATGGGCAAAGCGACGATCCTGCCCGGCCGGTAGCCCGAGTCGACCAGACGGCGCAAAACACGCAGCTTCTCGATCTCGGCCTGGCGATAGATCCGCTCGCCATGCTCATCGCGTCCTGGCATGGGAAAGCCGTAACGGCGCTCCCAGACGCGCAGCGTTTCTTTGGCCAGACCGGTTTCACGCTCTACAGCGGCAATCCCGAGTTGCGGGCCATCGACGGGGACATCGCCTTGCTCGAAAGCCTCGGCCCGGACGGCCAAGGCCGAGCGGTTTTTCCCCGCTTGATCTGAAGATTCTAGACTCATTTGTCCTGGACAGACTGTTGACAATTCAAATGATGCCATCGAATATACGCTAAATAAATGTTATTGCCTAGGACAAAACTTGCGCCGTCCACCCCATGCAAGTGTCCGACCCGCCGTTCAAGCTCAGGGAAGTCAATGAAAGTTGCAGTCATAGGGTCCGGAATTTCCGGTCTGTCCACCGCGCTCAAACTGCACCGTCACGCATCGGTCAGTCTGTTTGAGGCCTCTGCTGGTCTGGGCGGCCACGCGAACACGGTCGATGTGACGCTGGATGGGCAAACGCATCCGGTCGATACCGGTTTTCTTGTGTTCAATGAGAAGACGTACCCGAATCTGCTCGAGCTTTTTGCCCAGTTGCAGGTGCCTTACGTGCCCTCGGACATGTCGTTCGCAGTTTCGACCGGGCCGCATCAATTCGAGTGGTGCGGAACGAGTCTGTCCAGTCTGTTCGCACAGCCGTCCAACGCACTGTCGCTGCGCTTCTGGCGCATGCTGCGTGATGTGCTGCGCTTCAATCGCGAGGCTAGCGCTCTGGCGATCGCCCATGATGGGCAAACCCCGCAAGGTCCTTTGGCAGACCCTGACGCCGAAAGGCGGGTGTCGGGTGTCAACGCAACCCAAGGCGCGGTTCGCGACCAGGATCTGTTGCAACCGCCTCTAGCAACGCCGCTCAATGAACCGCTGGGCAATTACCTAGCAAGGGAAGGCTACAGCGATGCCTTCCGGGATCTGTACCTGCTGCCGATGGCCGCCGCAATCTGGTCATGTCCGATGAAGACGATGCTGCAGTTCCCATTGGGCAGCTTCGTGCGCTTTTTCCATAACCATGGCCTGCTGCAAGTGGAGAACCGACCGCAATGGTTCACCGTGCTGAATGGATCGCGTGAATACGTGCGCCGGATCGCGGATCAGCTGGATGACATCCGCCTGGACAGTCCGGTTCACTCGGTGCGTCGCCAGCCCGGCGCAGGCGTGTTGCTTGAGAGTCGCCATGGCATTGAGCAATTTGACCAGGTCGTTCTCGCCTGCCACAGCGATCAGGCACTGCGTCTTCTGGCCGATGCGAGCCCACAGGAGCGCGCCGTGCTGGGCGCGATCCCCTATCAGGCAAACCGCGGCTGGCTTCATACGGATACCCGGCTGATGCCTCGTCGTCGCTCGGCCTGGGCTGCCTGGAACTATCTGTCCGACGGCAGCACAGCCAGCCCCAGTGTCTCGGTGACTTACTGGCTGAATCGTCTGCAGCCGCTCCCCTTCAAGACGCCTTTGCTACTCAGCCTGAATCCACTGTCAGAGCCCGCACCTGAGCACCGGGTCATGCACTTCGACTACGAGCATCCAATCTTCGACACCGGGGCATTGCAGGCGCAGCGTGAGCTTGCGTCTTTGCAGGGTCACAATGCAACCTGGTATGCGGGCGCCTGGACAGGCTACGGATTTCACGAGGATGGATTACGCTCAGGGATATCGGTCGCGAAAACCATGCTGGAGCGCCTCGCGCAGCCCGGTAACGGGCCTGCGCTTGCCCCCCACGTACCAATCGCCGCTTGAATGTCATCGACAGGGCGCCTGATGAACCAGCCAATGACCGACGCGAGCAAGCCGGATTTCGTCGTATCGCAATTGCGCGATTTCCGGTTCGCCTTTGGCGAGGTCCGCCATGCGCGGCTGCGGCCGGTAGCCCATTCCTTCCGCTACGCCGCGTTTTTTCTGCGGGTGCCGATACACCGCCTTGACGGAGCCAGCCTGGGTAACTGGCTGTTCGGAGTAAACCGACCAGCGCTGCTGTCATTTCATGAACGTGACCATGGCGATTCGGCCGCAGCCCGCATCTGGATCCGCGCCATGCTGCGCGAGGCACGCATCCGGGCCGACGGCGAGATCTGGCTCCATACCTTTCCGCGGGTCCTGGGTTTTTCTTTCAAACCGGTCAGCTTCTGGTTCTGCCACAACCGGGCCGGACAGCTGCTGGCCGTTGTTGCAGAGGTCAACAACACCTTCGGGGAGCGTCACTGTTATCTGCTGAGCTCGCATGGCGGAGACCCGATCGGCCAGGGCCAGTTGATGCAGGCTGACAAGAACTTTCATGTGTCACCGTTCTGCGATGTCACCGGCGGATATCGCTTCCGCTTCTTCAATCGCGATGACCGCTGCGTCGCGCGCATCGAATACCACGACCCGGAGGGCCCACTGTTACTGACCAGCCTGCATGGTCATATGGCAACCCCGGGCGTCCGCACAAGCCTGCGAGCACTGCTAGGATATCCATTGTTCACGCTGGGCGTGATTGCCCGTATTCACTGGCACGCCTTGCTGTTATGGTTCAAGCGCGTTCGCTGGTACCGCAAACCGGCGGCGCCTGAGCAATTCACGACCCGAGGCTCTGCATGAAACGTGAAT